>DATKXO010000454.1:0-40944 GCA_035528995.1 Phycisphaerae bacterium
GATGGGGTGCCGCGGCCCGTGCCCGGGGCTCTGGATGAAGCACTTGGCCACCAGAGCGGTGATGGCCGGATCGGTCTGCTGCCCGAAGCCCAGCCAGCCGCCGTCGGGCTGCTGAGTGGATTCCAGGAAGGAAAGGGCGCGCTGCAACACCGGGGCCGCTTCGGCCTGCAGGTCGAGCGCTTCGACCGCTTTGGCGCCCGGGGCTGGCGGCTGGGGCTCCTGGGCCCATCCGACGGCGTTGGTCAGGAGACACAACGCCGCGACCCATGCAATTGTGTTACGCATCGCGCTCGATCTTCCGAACGATCACGGCGTCGCCTCGGGCGCCGCAGCGTCCCGACGACGTCCGCTCGGTGTACACGTGTGTCACGGCATTGGCACCCTTCATGGCGGCCGCCGCCTTGAGCCCTTCCATGGCCTCCTCCGGGCGGCGGAACCCGTCGACCACCACCGCCTCGACCTGCTCGACGATAGTATAGCCCACGATCTGGTCGGTGGTCGAAGTGGCCACGATCCTGGCGGCCTCCTCCTGTCTGGCCCGCATCACATCGGCCTGATCGCCATACTTCTGCAGCTTGGGATTCAACCGCGGCGGGCGTCGGGCCCGAAGGCGACGACGCCACCCGCGAAAGACCGCTCGGAGCAGCCACAGGCCGATAATCACGCCCGCGGCGATCCAGATGTACTCTTTCTCAAGGGGCATGAGCGCCGAGCTCCTCGGCCGGGGCGTCGGGCGCGCGGTTCGCCGGGGCGTCGGGCGCCTCCGGTTGAAGTTGGTCTTTGTGGTAGGTGGTGCCCCGCCAGGTCGTGCTGGTGGCGCCGAGCCGCTTGAGCATGGCGCTGGCCAGCATTCCCCAACAGATGCAGGCCGCCAGGAGATAGGCCAGCGACCACCTGGGCTCGCCCCGGGCCAGACGATAGAAGCGGAACATGACGGACTGCTCGAGAAGTACGGTCACCACGGAGAAGACGGCCAGCCAGCGCCAGGCGGTCACCGTCTCCGGGCCGGCGCCGGCCCAGCCGATCAGCGAGATCAGCAGACTCGCCCAGGGAACCAGGCTGAACGCGGTCAGCACGGACATAGCGACGAGCAGACGCCGGAAGGAGGCCAGACAACCGTAGAAGATCCGGCTCCAGCCGCGCCAGGTCTGTCCCAGGGTGGCATACATCCGGGTCACGTAGAGGTCGTCGTTCTGGATCACCCGCAGGTGGTGGCCCATCTGCTTGGTGATCCGTGCCAGGTGCATGTCCTCGTTGACTTCCGTTTTGACTCGCTCGTGCCCGCCGATGGCGTCGTACACCCGGCGTTTGATGAGCATGAAGGCCCCGTTGGCGTACGCGGCCGGGCTGCGTGGATCGTTGACCCGTTCGGGCCGAAACCAGAAGACCATGATGGCCGCGCAGACCGGCTGGATGAGCCGCTCCCAGAAGGTCTTGGTCTCGAGCACGGGCAGGACGGAAAGGAAGTCGTCCCGGCCGGCCTGGGCCTCTCGCATGGCCATCGACAGTGTGCTGGGCGAGGTCTGGCGACAGTCCGCGTCGGCAAAGCAGAGCCATTGCCCGGTCGCGGCGGACACGCCTTCGCGCATGGCGTTGTTCTTGCCGAACCAGCCGTGGCGCAAGCGCCGGACGGTGAGGACGCGCAGCCTGTCGTTGTAGCGCTTGTGCAACCGCTGCAGGATCGCGGGCGTCTCGTCACTGCTGCGGTCGTCGATGACGATGACCTCGAAATCGGGATAGTCCTGCTCGCAGAAGGTGGTGACACAGGACTCGATGTTTTCCTGCTCGTCCTTGGCGGCCACCAGCACGGAGATTCGCGGGGCCTGCTCGGGCGGACCGTCGTAGCTGCGTGAGGAGAGCACGGGCTCGCGGCGCCGGGCGCTGCTGATGGCCGCGTGGCGCGTGAGCCAGACCACGGCGATCAGACCCAGCAGGATCAGCCAGGCGATAAAGGGTCCGGACATTCAGTCTGCCAATGGCTTGGGATGCGAATCCCCTCGGCCGCTACGCGTCGGCGGGGGGTTTACCGGGCTCGTCGTCCTCGGGTTGGGCGTCGCCTTGTTGGCCCGTGTCCTCTGCGGCGTGCTCCGTGGCGGCCTGTGCAGGATCGGCGGGCGGCGGGGCCTCGGTGGGCGGCTTGCCCTCGACGGTCAGCGGAACGGAGCCTGCCGAATCGGCGGGCGTCGCCGCCGGTTGGGCCGCCTCCGGCTTGTATTCCGTTTCCTCGTAGGTCTCGATGTAGACGTCATCGAGGTCCATGGCGTCGTTTGCTCGTCGCAGCAGGAAGTAGATCACGGTGCTAGCGGATAGACTGAACGAAGCAAGGTAGGCCCAGACGAGCACGACGACGACGAAGACCCACACGCCGATGACGGCGCCGGCGAAGGCCTCGACGCCGGTAAGCGAGGTGCCGGAGGCCCGCAACATGCCCATGGAGGGGCCGGCCCACAACGCGTCCAGCTTGCTCATTCCGTCGTCGCGCAGCCACCAGCCGAACGGCGCCGTCCCGAAACCGACGAACAGGTGAGTCGAAGCGAGAACCAGATAGGCCAGCACCCTGACGAACCAGAAGCAGAGGTACCCGTAGACGGCGGCGACCAGGGCGTAGAACACGGTCCGCCACGGCGTGGCCCCGATGTAGTTGAAACTGCGCGACACGGCGTCCAGGGCCTCGCTGCCCTCGGTCGCGATCGTCGGCCAGAAGAGCCAGCCGCCCACCAACCAGCCGATGAAAATCAGCCCAATGGCCATGCCCCCCAGGAGGGCCAGGAAGAAGAGCAGGCTTCCGGCAATGTCGCCCAGGTAGGGGATGCGCAGGAAGATCCCACCCAGCACCAGGAAGACCCCGACGACCAGGATCATCAACAGCGGCAGAAGGGGTGCCAGGAAGAAACCGGAGAAGAAGCGCTGCCAGACGAAGGAGACCGCCTCGCGCCAACCGATCTTCTCGTCCCGGGCGAACTGGACGGCGGCGATGCGACAGATCGCCCCGCCCAAGAGGGACCAAATGATCAGGGCCCCCAGGTAGAACAGCAGGGTGTACCAGGGGTGCGACGTAACCAGCCAGCCACAGCCGGCGATGAGGAGCGCCAGTGCGTCGAAGGTGCCCATCCGTGGGGCGGACTCGATGCAGCGGGCGGTGTGCTGGGCCCAGATGGTGAAGATGCCTTCCTGGTCGGGCGAGGGCTCGTAGAAGTCGCTGCCCAAGCCCGTCTGGTAGGCGACGATGGCCTGGGCATCCGCCCCCTGACCGGCCCAGCTCCAGAGCTGATCCAGTATCCCGCCCCAGGCCAGGGTCAGCACAAGGGCGGCGAAGGCCAAGATGAGCTTGCTGGGCTGAATGGCTAGACGAAAGGTCCGGAAGATCCGGACGCAGTCACATGACTCCAACCAACCCAGAGGCCGCTGGGATTCCGCGCCCGTAGTCATGGTGGTTCTCCTTGTGATAATGTGGCAGAAGCCTCCGAACAGGTCGATCTGTCGGGACCGTCGCTGCCGGAGATCTTGCGCGCCAGCCGACTCAGACTGTCGACAACGGTCGCGACGAGTTCCGCCTGGCCGGCGGTGCGTCCGCGCCGGCGGCCATTATAGTTGCCCGGCCACCGGCGGCAATGCGCCATCTGGGCGGCTCAGGTCGGCCGGCGGCCACTGGCGTGGGCGGACTGAAGCTGGTATAGGTGCCGGAGCCACCAGTCCCGCACCGGTCGGGCCCCAGGAGAAGTGTACGTGAATCGCGATCGCCTCGCCTTGGCCGCCTGCTTCTTGGCCCTGTTACTGCCGGCCTTCGCGACCAGGGCCGACGAAACCGCCACCGCCGACGCCGGGAAGGGCGATGTCGTTGTGCAGTCGCTGGTGGACGAGCTGACCCGGTCGATGGAGCTCCAGCTGGAGGACCTTCCGAAGCCGTACCTGATTCAGTACCGGGCGGAGGATCGGGAGACGTTCTGGCTGGCGGCCAGCTATGGGGCGCTGACCACCAAGCAAACCGGTGCCGAGCGGAGCTTCGGCAGCCGGGTTCGCGTTGGCGATTACGATCTGGACAACACCAACTTCGCCGGGTCCTTTCGCGGCGGCGGCGGGGCGGCGCTGCCGCTGGACGACGATCCGGTGGCCATCCGCCAGGCCATCTGGCAGGCCACCGACGAGGACTACAAACGGGCCGTCGAGGCGCTGACCCGCAAACGGGCCTACCTGGAGCAGAAGAACATCGAGGACCGCCCGCCCGATTACACCCGGGTCGATCCTGTGGTCCATGTCGCCCCCCTGGTCGAGACGGCCTTCGACGAGGAGCTCTGGGCCGAAAGGGTCAAGCGCGTGTCCGCACGGTTCAAGCGGTACACCGCGATTCAGCAGTCGGAGGTTCGTCTGGCGATCGGCACGGTTAACGCGTACGTGGTCACGTCGGCGGGCACGCGTCTTCGGGTCGGGGACACCGGCGTGATCCTGACGATGTCGGCCCAACTGCAGGCCGAAGACGGCATGAGGCTGACGGACACGCGGACCAGCGGCGGCTTCTCGCTGGAGGATCTTCCGTCCGTCGAGCGCCTGGAGGCCGACGTGGACGAGCTCTGCCGCTCGCTGATCAAACTGGCGGCGGCGCCGGTGCTGGAGGAGTACACCGGACCGGTGCTGTTCGATGGTCGGGCGGGGCCTCAGGTTTTCGCGTCCCTGTTGGCCCCCGGGCTGGCCGGCCGCCCCGATCCCATCGGTTCGCGGCGGCGGTACAGCGACAGCGCCCTGGACAAGCGCCTGGGCAAGCGGATCCTGCCCCGGTCCTTTCAGGTATACGATGATCCGACCGCCAGGCACTTCGAGGACCAGCCCCTCTTCGGCTGGTACGAGTACGACGACGAGGCCGTCCCCGCCCGGCGCGTGGATCTGGTCATCGACGGTATCCTCAAGACGCAGGTTACCAGCCGGTCGCCGACCCGAAAGATCCAGACCAGCACCGGCCACGGGCGCGCCTCCCAGCTCGGCGCCGACGCCGAGGCCGCCATCGCCAACCTGTTCGTTTCCAGCAAGGAAGGACTGACGGAGGAGGAGTTGACCGCGGCGCTGGTCCAAGCGTGCCGGGACGAAGCGATGGAGTTCGGCCTGCGGATCACGGCGTTGCAGGGGACCTCGGCCGGCGGGCTGGCCGATCCCGTGTTCGTCTACAAGGTCTACGTGGACAATCCGGGGGAAGAGAACCAGGAACTGGTCCGCGGAGTGGAGTTCAAGTCCGTCGAGGTGCGCGAGCTGCGGCGGCTTCTGGCCGCGGGCCGGAAGCAGTACCTCTACGATTACATCGCCGGCTCCGGCACGGCCGTCATCGCCCCGGCCGTGCTGTTCGAAGAGCTGGAGCTGACCAGGATCGAAGAGGAGTTCGACAAACTGCCGATCCTGGAGCCTCCGGCCCGGCGTCGGGCGCCGGCGGCCGGGGCCGCCGAAGCCGACGGGGACAGTTGAGAACGGAAAGGCGTCCGCGTCCGCCGGCGCGGACCGAGGAAAGGGCCAACGCCATGAACGCCAGAGAGCAGGCCATCGCCATTATCACCTTTGCCCGCCGGATGACCGAGCAACTGCTGGAGGACATTCCGGAAGAGCAGCTCCTGCATCAGCCGGTCAGCGCAGGCAACCACGCCTTGTGGGTCATGGGACACCTGGCGACGACGGACGACGCCCTGGCCGGGCTGTACGACGGGGGACAGCCGGTGCTGCCACAGAGCTACAACGAGCTGTTTGGCATGGGCTCGAAACCGACGCACGACGCGGGCGCCTACCCGCCGATTGCCGAGGTGCGGGAGCACTTGGGCGCGACCCGGAAGCGGCTGCTGGACGGGGCCAGCGCGGCGGACGACGCGGCTCTCAGCGTGGCTCTGCCTGAAGAGCTGGAGGGCTTCGCCCCCGACAGGGTGGGCCTGCTCATCAGCCTTGCCTGGCACGAGGGGTTGCACGCGGGGCAGATCACCATGGTGCGGAGGTCGCTGGGCATCGGGCCCAAGATGGGTTAACTGGCGCAGATACCGGGTCGCTCGGGCGAGAGGTGTACGGCGGCTGCGGTCGTTGCCACTTCGGGCGGGGCGGCTACGGCCCGGCGAACAAACCGTTGAACAAGGCGAAGTCGTCCGCGTCGATGTCGTCGTCCGCGTCGAAATCTCCGGCGTCACAGCCCGAGTCGGGAGGTCCGTTGGCAGGCCCGGTGAAACAGTACTGGAAGACCTGGAAGTCCAAGAGGTCGACGATGGCGTTGTCGTCGAAGTCGCCGTCACCGGCGTTGGCCGATCCGGGCGTGACGGGATGGTCCCCGTCGGCGCCACCCAACTCCATGCTCAGGTAGACCCAGTCGCCGGCCGTGTCCGTGTCCGTCCCGTTGGGAATCCTGGCCCCGCCCGCGGGGAAGGCGCCGGCCTGCGGTCCCACCGCAGGGGCACCGTAGTAGATCGCGTCGCTCGCCGGATAGTCCGGCCCGGCCAAGCCGACGGAGTCCAGGATCGTTCCGGGAATAACGTCGGCGTTTCCGTCGTGATCGGTGTCGACGAAGCTGCCCACCACCAGGCCGGGGTCGATGTCCTCGACGAGGACGAAGGTCTGCGTGCCGTCCTCGAAGATGTTGATGGTGCCCACGACGAGGTCGGGTGACACGAGTTCGTCGCCCATGACGAAGTAGCCGCGGTAGTTCAACTGGTAGCCGTCCAGATCGATCAGGTCGTCGATGCGGCCCTTGGATGCGCCCTGGCCTTCGATGGCCAGGACGGTCAACCCCTCGAGCGTTCCGAACGGCGTTCCGAAGAGCTCCAGGAACTCGGCGGTGTCGTCGCCGTCGTGGGTGGCCAGCACCTCGTTGATGATCACGGTGACGGGAATGGGGTCGCAGGGGGGGTCGAGCGGCCCGGCGCAGTCGGTGCCCACGCCGTAGAACAAGCCGCCCAGAGCCAGGCAGCCCTGCGTCCCGACGTCGTCGACGCAGACCCCGCCCGGCTTGCAGCAGGCGCCCGGCGATTCGCACGGCGGGTCCAGCGGATCGTCACAGGCGCTGCCGTTGCCGTAGTAGATTCCGCTCGACGTGGCGCAATCCCCGGGGTCGGTGTCGTTCGTGCAGACGCCGGCCGGCAGGCAGCACGCGCCGGTCGAGACACACGGTGGATTCAGCGGGCCGGTGCAGTCGGTGCCCGCGCCATAGAAGTAGCCGTCGGCGGCGAGGCAGTCGGCCTGGTCGGTGTTTTCCTGGCAGATGCCGTTCGTGTCGCAGCAGGCCCCGGTTAGCGTGGACGAGCCCTCGAAACTGAGGTCGGCGAACACGAGCAGGTGGTCCGATGCGTCGAGCGAGGTGCCCGAGGGCAGCGGAGAGCCGGACTTGGGTAAGCCGCCGGGCAGCCCTTCGTCGCGTGAATCGTAAATCTCCGAACCGTCGACCGCGATGGCGTCACTGCGCCAGATGTAGTCCAGCCAGCGTCCCGACGCCCACCGCGTGGAGTCGGAACCGTCCTTCTGCCGGGTGTGGATGACGGTCAGCTCGGATGATCCGCTGCCGGCGATCAGCGCCTTGAAGACCCCGTTGTTCACCGGAAAGGTGATGTCGTTGCCCAGGTTGAACGAGACGGGCAGGCCGCCCGGAAGGGCGAAGAACTGTGTCGGTGTGTCCTGTCCGTCGAAGTAGTCGTCGTTCATGTCGCCGACGATGACGTAGGCGTCCATGGGCGAATCGAGGTTCTCGACGACCTGCATCGCCCGGATGGACTCGATGGAGCGTCGAAACTCGTCGGCGTCCGTGCCGCCGGCCTTCCAGTGGTTCCCGGTGATGGTCAGGTGCCGATCGGCGTTGGGGACGTTCACCACGGCCACGATGAAGTTCCGCGTGATGTCCAGAGCACTAGGATCGCCCGAGAGTGCGGCGGCCGTCTTGGTCCCGGTTCCCGGGGTGACGAAGGGGTACTTGCTCATGATCCCCGCCCAGTCCGTGCCGGTGTCGATGTCGCCCGTGGCGTAGGCGATGATGCGATAGTCCGGATAGCCCGCGGCCGTGGCCAGGGTCATAAAGGCGGTGGCGTCGCCCATCTCCTGGACGCAAACCACGTCGGCCTCCACGCGGAGGAGGATATCCCGGGCGGCGTCGAACTGCGGCCCCGACGTCGAGTTGAAGTTCTCGATGTTGAACGTGGCCACCCGCACGGTGACGACCTCGCCCAGGGCGGTTACCGGCAGCAACGATCCCAGCACGATGATGATTATGCGTGTGGTCTTGGTCATGCTTGTACGCTTCCTGTTCGATCCCCCCCCGGCCCGTTATTGTCGAGCGGGCTGAAGTCGGGCTTGCAGGTTCCCGGTGTCGCCCCCGGACCCTCCGCTCGATCAGCCGGTGCCGCTGTCCCCCATTATGTTATAGCAGATTGGCGGCCGTTGGCGCGCCGGGAACGAGGCGAATCCGTTGGTCGCCGGCGTTGTCCGTCGGGGATGCGTGTGGGCGCGGCACCGTGCAGGGCGGAGTACGGGACGCGCCCGCGCGGGTCCGCGCTTGGTCCGTCTCATTCGAGCTCGAGATTCAGGACGTAAACGTGCGTCAGTCGCGCTGGCGCTGCGGAGTTTACAGTGAGAATGTAAAGCAGAGGGTTCTCCGGATCCGGCGTCACCTTGGCGACAGTCCCGATCATCAGCGAGAGGGGCAGACGTGGATCATCCGGTAGAGTCACCACCTGGTCACCGGGTCGGATGCCGTCGTCTCCTTCGACATAGCGATGGTCCACGTCCACGATCCGCATCCCGGCCGGGCCGGTGCTTTCCATCCAGAACTCGATGACGCCGTCCGCCGGGACCGGGCGGAACTCTTGCCCTTCGAACCGGCCCAGAGCCACCGGCAGGCGCGACGCGGGATCGGTCAACAACCTCACCCGGGCGGTGTGCGTTCCGGCGTGTTCCACCCAGCCGAGGAGCACCTCCCCGGTCAGCACGGCCATGCCCTCGGCGACGCCGCGGTCGCGGCCGACGTTGAGGGAATACCAGCGGGTGGTCACCGGCGCCCCGCGCCGCACGCCGCGCAACGTGCCGGCGTCGAGCAGTCGCGAATCGCGCCAGCCCAGCAGGTCGTCGGCGACTACTCTGGCCGGGATCAGTGCGCCGCGTTGCCCCAGTCCGCGCCCGCGGATGTCGGTCAGTTGCCGGTTGGCCTCTTCCAGTTCGGTGATGCGGGCCGACTGGGAGGCGATCTTGTGCCGCAGGGCCTCGGCCTCACGCGCCAGGCGGTCGTACTGTTGGGGCGGGATGGTCCGCCCGTCTTCGGCGAGGGTCTCTCCGGCCGCGTCGGCCGCCCGTGTCGCGGCATCTTGCAAAGGCACGAGGACTTGCACCAGGTTCATCAACTGCCCCGTGATCCGCGTGGGCAGTAGCAGGCCGATCACCGACAGCACGAGCAGCAGCGCAAGTAGGCGCCTGGTGGTGAATCGACGTTTGCTTCGGTACTGCATACCCGATTCCTTTACGCGTGCGGCGGCGGATCGTCAACCGAGCAGCGGGCAGTCGCGTCTCCAGTCCGAGCGGAGTTCGGCCTCGAATCGGGTGGGTCGCTCGGAACTACGTCGAGGGCAGACCGGCGGGCCTCGGCCAGGCATCGTCTGAAGGCCCTCAGGTGCAGCTCGGCCAGCCGGGCAAGATGGGCTCCATATATAAGGGAGGCACCCGCAAGAAGGTTGCAGGCAATCTGCACGAACTGGGCGAACTTCGACGTGGCCAGCAGAACGCTTCCTGCCGGGACCAGCTTCAGTCCGATGAACGACAAGGCGAAACAGATGGAGAACCGGCGGGCTGTTGTCCTGGTCCTCTCGGCCAGCTTCGCGTCCGGAACGCGCTCCACGAGGCCGGCTACGTGGAAGGCCACGCCAACCACCACCGAGAGAAAAGTCGCGGCAAACACCACCTCTACGATCGTGTCGAGGTGGGGCACGGAAGCGAACTCCCTGGAAAACGCCTTCAGCACTGCAACGGCCAGCAGGGCCAGACAGACTCCGCGAACGAACCGACGCACGACCAACCGCCGGCCCGCGCTCTCGGTCAGTGCGAGGCGCGGATCGATCGTCGTGACCCGGATGACTCCCACCCAGGCCAGGAATGTCGAGACCAGCAGTCCCCCAGGAGCTGCAACGGCCAGGAGGATCGTGTTGACCAGCGGCGGTAATACGCCCATCAATACGAAGCCCGCGAAGAAGGTGATGAACGTGCAGATGCCCACCACACCCGCGGTCCAGATGAGGAACTGTCCCCTGCAAATCCGCGCCAGCCAGGCCGTGTCCGCGGCCGCCAGACGGTCGCCGGCCATGGAGCGTTTGATCGGGTGGCCGCACTCCGGACAGAGCTGGTGGCGGGCCAGACTCCGCAGGTTGTAGCCGCAGAAGTTGCAGGGCAGATCGCCGGTAACCGTGCGTTCCGCATGGGGCGCATCTTGTTCGATGCGGGTCGACTCGCGTTCCGGCGACGGTTCGGTGGCCGGCGGCCCGGAGGCTGGCGACTCGTTGCGCTTTTGGTCGGCGATCTCGGTCAAGCGATCGAAGTATGAACTGCTCGGCCTTTCTTCGCTCGGTTCAAGCCGACCCGGTTTGTCCGGTTGCGCGATCAACTGCGTGATGATCGCCCGTAGCTCGGCGGCTCCTTCCCGGAGCGTGTCGTCCGTGGCCGCGCTGTCGCGCAGTGCCCGGAGGAAGTGCTCGGCGGTTTTGTAGCGGAAGATATCCTTCTTGTGGGTGGCTCGTTCCAAGACGCCCGCGATCGCGGCCGGGACTCGGTCGCCGAGATCGTCCATCGGCAGGGGGTCATGTGCGTGTTGTCGATGAAGGTCGTCCAGGTCTCCGACGAACGGCGGATGACCGGCCACGAGTTCGTAGAGCACGATGCCCAGGGCGTAGACATCGGTCTGCGGCGATGCCCGACCCTCGAAGGCCTCGGGAGCCATGTACTTGGGTGTCCCGGCGGCTCCGAGCGGATCGGCCGATGGCCGGCGGAGGGCGGCCAGGCCAAAGTCGGTCACGAACACGGTCCCCTCTCGGTCGAACAGGATGTTGGCCGGCTTGATGTCGCGATGAGCGATGCCGATCTCATGCAGCCGGGCGACGGCGGAGGCCACGTCGACGAGCACTGCGGCGGCGGCCGCGGGCGAGACCGGACCGGCGTGCCGGCACACGTCGCGCAGCGACGGACCGTCTATGTAGTCCATCACTAGGTAGGGGACCTCGTCGATGATGTCCGCGCTGTGGACGGCCACGATGTGCGGATGACGGATGGCAACCTGGGCCCGGGCGCCGCTCAGGAACTGGTCGAAGTGAGGATCGCCCTCGTCCGGCCGGGCTCCCGGCAGGAACTTGACGGCCACACTGCGCTGGAGCACCTCGTCCCAGCCGCGGTAGACGACGCCCATGCCGCCGCGCCCGACCTCCTCGATGAGCCGCACCGGGCCGAGGGATCGCGGGAGGATCTGTGCGCCGGAATCCTGCTGGCCGGGGCCGGCCCAACTGAGCGTCAACGATTCATCCCGCGTTCCTGGGGTGCCGTCGCGGGCAGGTGCCGAGTCGGTGGACGATTCGCGGGACTCGGCCGGGTCATCGGTCATGGTGCTCTCAACGGCTGGCCGGACAGTCTGCGTGGGGCGCTGGCGGCGAATCGACGTGGGCGTCGGTATTGCATGCACGCCTCCCGGGACGCGATTGCGTGGCGAGTTGGCGATTCTAGCTGCCCATGCCGCGGGACGCGACGGCGAGCAATCAACCGAACCTCGGACCCAGAAGCGATTGATCCCTCAGATGCACGGGACGCGGGCCACCCGTGCGGTAAGAGGAAGGGCAGGGATTACAGCAGCGCCAGCAAGTCTTCCACCGTCAGACCTGCCTCGTGAAGAATCTTGCGAAGGGTGCCCGGACGAAGCTGTTTGTGGTCGGGGACGACCACGCGGGCGTAGGGTTCATCTCGGCGCAGGATCATGTGGCTGCCACGCTGGCGGCGGAAGACGAATCCAGCGTGTTCCAGGGCCGTCCGCACCTGGTGCCCCGACAAACCCGTAGGGAGTTTGCCCATCAGGAGCCCGCCTCGACCTCAATGAACTCGCGGCCTACCTCTTTGGGCACCGGGTCACCAGCCTCGATGCAGTCCTCGATGTACAGCTCCATGGCCTCGCGGATGTTGGCCAGGGCCTCCTCGCGGGTGTCCCCTTGGCTCACACACCCGGGCAAGGCGGGAGCATGCACGACGTACCCGCCGTCGGGCTCCTGTTCCAGAATCACCGTATAGCCCATTCTGCCGACCTCCACATGGATCATACCGACGACCTGCTCCCGGAACAACCCGGATGACGTCCAGGAACGCAACAGCCACGGCAGGCGGCCGGTGTGAAGGGCGCGAACGATCTCGGGGCGCCGGGACAGACCAGCCAGTACCTCAACCGGCTCAACAGGAGGCTGGGGATTTGACTATGTGGATGTACTGGGACATTGAGAGCGATTTCACGAGCCGGGGGAATGGCCGGGCGCCGGAATCTTGCCAATGGCAGGCCAGCCGAGGTATATGGGCGCTGCCAGGGCTGGCTGGGTTGTAGGTGCCTATGACCGGCTGGTTTCAGGGGGCTCGTTGGACGGGCGAGGGATGACAGGAGGATCGTCGTGATGGAAACCAAGCGAGAGAGTTTTCTCTGGATTCACCAGCCTGGGCAACTTCCGAAAGATGCGTACGAAGAAAGATGTAAGGCGTACAGGTACAGTATCACGTTCTGTGGAGGCGCGGTGGCATTCCTCGCGTTGGCGAAAAACGACTTCGGTGCCGACTATCCGAGTGAACTGCTTGGGTCAGTTCTGGCCGTCTGGGGGCTTGCAATCTTTGCCGGATTCGCGGTATTGAACCTCTCTCTCCGGGAGGTCTGGATGTATCAGAGATTGCCGGACACGTCATGGCTGAAGAGGTGCCGTTGCGATCTATTCGAGCTATTCCTACTGGGTATAATGATGCTGGTCCACATCATTTGCGTGCTTACTGGCGTGGCGGTGACAGCGTTTTTGCTACTCAGGAGTCTATGACAAGGGCAATGCGCCAACCTGCTGAGTGTATTGCCGAATCCGTGATCCCGTCAGAGAACCACGCAACAGCTACCCCCCGGGAAGTGGAAGGGCGCTGCAGTGCAAAGGGCTAAGTCCCCGCGGCGACACGGAAACCAAAGTACCGGGCGCGGTCCTCCAGGCGGTGCCCTTGACAACGCTGACGGGCCGTCAAGGGCCGGCGTGCCATCCACCAAGTTCGGCACCAGGAAGACGAGCCGGAAGGGCCTCTTCTGGACTGTGGTCAGCTTGGTCTCGCCGCCAGCGGTGGCCACGAAGTAGATGCCCTCATCGGGCAGGGCGCAGCAGTTGACCCATAGGAAAGACGCTGGAATCTCAGACGGCTGAGGTCACATCCCGTTTGCGTCGGACTCCATGGTGTGCTTCCAGTCGGAGAGGTTGTCGAGGTAGACGGCGGTGCCGCGGGCCACGCAGCTCAAGGCGTCGTCCACCACGTAGACCTCGAGACCGGTGCCGGCCGCCAACACGCGGTCCAGGCCGCGGAGCAGCGCCCCGCCGCCTACCATGTGCAGGCCGTTCTCGACCAGGTCGGCCGCCAGCTCGGGGTCGGCCCGTTCGAGCGTTCGGGTGACGCAGTCGATGATGGCCGAGACCGGCTCGCGCAGGGCCTCGCGGATTTCCTCGGAGGTCACCACGCTCTTGCGGGGCAGGCCGCTGATCAGGTCGCGACCGCGCACCTCGCGGGTCAGTTCCTGGTCCAGCTCGGCAATCGAGCCGATCTCGATCTTGATCCGTTCGGCCGTCTGCAGGCCGATCATGAGGTTGTACGTCTTGCGCATGTGGTTGACGATGGCCTCGTCCATGTCGTCGCCGGCAACGCGGATGCTCTCGCTGACCGCGATGTCACCCAGCGACATGATGGCCACCTCGGTGGTCCCGCCGCCGATGTCGACGATCATCGAGCCGGTCGCCTCGGCGATGGGCAGGCCGGCGCCGATGCCGGCGGCCATGGGCTCCTCGATGAGGTACACCCTTCTGGCACCGGCCCGCTCGGCGGAGTTGTACACGGCCCGCTTCTCCACGGCCGTGATGCCCGACGGAATGGCGATGACCACCCGCGGGCGGAAGAACTTGCGGCGCCCGTGGACCTTGCGGATGAAGTAGGCCAGCATGGCCTCGGTGATGTCGAAGTCGGCGATGACCCCGTCCCGCAAGGGGCGGATGGCGCTGATGGAGCCGGGGGTCCGGCCGAGCATTTCCTTGGCCACCAGCCCGACGGCGTCACCGTTTTGCAGCACGCGGTTGGTGCCTTTCCAGACGGCCACGACCGACGGCTCGTTGAGAACGATGCCCTCACCCTTCACGCAGACGAGCGTGTTGCAGGTGCCCAGGTCGATGCCCATGTCCACGCTGAAGAGGCCCAAGAGTGGATCGAAGATCACGGCGCTGCATCCTTTCAGACAACTCGCCCTCGGACACCGGGCGTCAAGGGCGATGGCCAACCCTGGTCACACCGCGTCCACTCGTGCTGCCGCTCCCGCCTCAGTAGCCCCCAGGCACCGCCGGGCCGCGCGGAGGGGCCGGTCCTAGAAGGGCAGCCAACTGCCGTACAGTTGGCCCGCCCGGACAGACAGGAAGATCGTCGCCACCACCACGAAGACGGTCGCAATGGCCAGCAGAACGGTGAAGATATCACTTTCCGGTTGGGTTGACGACGGTCCTTCGCTCATGTGGGCCTCGTTGTCGCTCGTCTCCGGCGACGGTGCGCGCCAGGGCGCCGCGGCCGGTGATTGGGCACCCTATTCCGCCATGCCGAAGCGGGCCTCGTCGGCAACCTCGTCGCCCACCCGCGGCGCGCCGGCCGACCGGGTCAGGCGCCCGGCCGACTGGTTCGGCTCGACCACGTTGATCTTCAAGTCGCCGATGTAGTCCAGTCCGCGGTAGATCACGAACACCATTTCCTCGACGACGCCGTCGGCCGCCCCGACGCTGATGGTGGCCAGCGAGCCGGAGACGTCGGTGATTCGTCCGCGGATGGGCGACACCGCGACCGGAGACACCGCGGTGACCGCGTCGGCCCCGGCCACACCGGGCGGGGTCAGCGTTCCTGCCGGTGCGCCGGCCTGACGCTGCGATCGCAACATGTGGATCTGCTGCTCGAGCTGCCTTTGCTGCTGATTGAAGACCATCAACTGAGCGGTCTGCTCGTTGACCCGTTCGTTGAGGTCCAGGTTGCGTTTCTCGAGCTCGATGTTGCGTTGTTCGAGTTGTCCCCTTTGCTGCCGCTGCTGGGCCCACCCGGCCTGGCCCACCTTCAACTCGCCGGCCAGCGTGCGCACGGTGCCCTCCAGGCCGGCGACCTGGGCCCGGGCCTGGGCCAGCCCCGCCTTCTGATCGGCGACCTCCTGCTGGGCGTCGAGCAGTTGACCCTCCAGCCTCTGGATTCGCTGAATGTGGGCGTTGATTGCGTCACGATCCATGGCCATCTGAGCGGCGCTGGAAGCCAGCACGTTGCGCACGGCCGTGTCCGCGGCGTGCGCTTCCTGCTGGTAGGCCTCGGCCAGGGCCTTCCACTCATTCGTCTGGGCAACGAAGGAGATGCTGGACATGGTGAAGGCGATGCAGAACACGACCAGCAGGACGACGAGGATCTTCGTGAGCGTGCTCAAGGGCGATCTCCTACCAAGATGGACGCCACCTGTCGGCTCGGCGACAAGGGCTCTCCCGGGACGCTCGGCACAACCCCGGCCGGCGCCGTAGACCGCGGTTGCGGACCTCCTCCGCAGGGCTGGAAGGAACGACGTTCGGCGCCGCGCCCGCCGGGGAAACGGAACGACCGTCCGGCCATCCTGCCCCGGCAATCAAATGCTCGTATAGCGTAGGCGGCCCGATCTTGCAACCCCTTCGGCCCGGTCCGGACCGGTTTTGCGGGGGCCAGAGAACCAGCAGGGTGGAGTGGGTGAATGTTCGACTGACAGGTCTGGTCAGGGCCCGGGCCGATACCGGCTGCCGGGTCGTGTTCCCCGAGGAGTGTTCGAATGGCGGACCCGGGTGGCGGCTAGAGGATGACCGGCTGGTCGAAACGCAAACCGATCCCCACGCGGTCCCCGTCGTCGTTCATGACGAACTCGGTGCGGACGATGGTCGCGTAGTGGCCCTCACCGAGCAGATTCGCCTGCTCACGGCAGTCCTCGCCCTGACCGACCAGGACCTCATACCTCTGGCCAACGGCGAATCCGAATCCCACCGGTGCTGTCAAGTGCAGGCCGCCCTCGCAGATGTTGTCGGCCTTGCTACGCAGGACCTCGCACCCGTCGAGGGTGACCAATCCGGCCCAGAACCCCGTATCGCGTCGAATGCCGTCGCGACGTTCGCCCACTGCGGCGTCCGCGCCAAGACGCTCAATCGGATCGGCGAGTTCCTTTGGGATCGGCTGAAATGTCGACATCCTGCGCTCCTTGAAGGCAGTAGAAGGGTCAGATGCTGCCTTTCGACCGTCGCGGATGATCAGATTGGCCGGTTTCCCGCAATACGCGGCGAGAACCCAACCGCGCCCCTAACCGTGTCCCCGCTAACCCCTCCGCGTGATGGGGCGCACACCAGCGCCGGCGAGCCTGCCAGGCAGATCAGCAGGCTTTACTTGAATTGAATATAACCTACCGAGCCTGCATTCGTCAAGGTATACACGCCCAGGAGGCTACGTTTTCGTACATTCGGCCCGACTGCGGAAACGGGAGAATCGGAGGTGCCTCAGGCCCGCCGGTTCAGTCGGTCTTCGTAACCGACCTGGAGGTGACTGACGTATCCGGCCAGGATTGTGGTCGCCGGGCGGACGGTCGCGGCCCGACCTGCGAACGGCGTGTTCCTGGCCCGACCGGCAAACGCTGCGGGCGAGATCGTCCATTCTGTTGTGGGGTCGATCACGGTGAGGTCCGCCACGTCGCCGGGCCGGAGGCCCTGTGCCGACAAACCCAGCACGGAGCAGGGGTTACGCGTCAGCAGGCCGATGAGGCCGGGCCAGTCGAGCCGACCCGTGTTGACAAGCTCCGTGCCCATCAGGGCCACGAGCGTCTCCAGTCCGACGACGCCGAACGGCGCGCTCGCGAAGCCGACCGCCTTCTCTTCCGCCGTGTGCGGTGCGTGATCCGTGACCAGGCAGTCGATCGTGCCGTCAAGCAGGCCTTCAATGCAGGCCTGGGCGTCCGCGGCTGATCGTAGCGGCGGGTTCACTTTGTAATTCGGGTCGCCGCCGGCGCAGTGCTGGTCGGTCAACAGCAGATGATGCGGGCACGCTTCGGCCGTCACGGGGAGACCTTCGGCCTTGGCTTGTCGCACCAAGTCCACACTTGCGGCCGTGGAGACGTGGGCGACGTGGTACCGGGCCGAGGTTTCGCGGACCAGGTCGATATCTCGCCGGATCATCGCTTGTTCGGCGCGCGGGTCGATCCCGGGCAGGTTGAGCGCCGCGGCCGTCGGACCCGCGTGCATGACGCCGCCCGCCGAGAGCGACTTGAATTCACAGTGCTGGATCAGGACTGCGCCGGTGGCCTTGGCCTGCGCCAGAGCCCGGCGCATCACGTCGTCGTCCTCGACGCCATCGCCGTCGTCACTGAAGGCGACGGCTCCCGCGGAGCGCAGGTCGGCAAAGTTCGTCGGGTGTCTTCCGGCCCGATTTTCTGTGATGGCCGCGATCGGCAGGACTCGGCACCGGCCGACTTGGCATGCCCGGTCGAGCACCCTGGTCACGATCCGGGCGTTGTCCATCGCCGGGGTCGTGTTGGGCATGCAGGCGACTGTTGTGAACCCGCCGGCGGCGGCCGCCGCGCAGCCGCTTTCGATGTCCTCCTTGTGCTCGCCGCCGGGCTCGCGGAGATGGACGTGGATATCGGTCAGCCCCGGGCAGACGATCAAATCGGTTGCATCGAAAACCGTCGCGCCGGGCGCCGGTCGGTCGGCGATGCGACCGTCCACCACGGCCAGATCTCCGAGCCGGTCCACGCCCTGCAGAGGGTCGATGATCCGACCGCCGCGAATCCAAAGGTCAGGACTCGGTCGCATCGGTTCCATCGCCCGCAGCCTAGACCGAATCGGGCCGACCTGCAAAGCAGAATCGGCCTGTGGGACTCGTTGGATGCTGACGGCGCCCGCGCGGATGCAACGATGGTCGCCGGCTCGCGGTCACACCGATCGAGCGGCCGACGGCGGGACGTCGATGCTTGTTGCCGGGGCTTGGTTAGCCGGTCGGTGTGCCGGCGGTCTGTGTGACCCAGTCCTTCAGCTCTCGCCCGCCCATGGCACCGATGTGGGTCGCGGCCGGCTTGCCGTTCACGAAGACCACCAGGGTCGGAATGCTGCTGACGTTGAACTTGGCGGCGAGCTCGGCGTTCTTTTCGGTGTCCACCTTGGCTACGATCAGGGAGTCACCCATCTCGTCGGCCAGGGCCTCGATGGCCGGACTCATCGCTTTACATGGTCCGCACCATTCGGCGTAAAAGTCCACCAGGGCCGGCGTCGCGCCGTCGCCCAGGGTCGTTTGCAAATCATTGTTCTCAACGTGCTTGACGCTCATGTGGTTCCTCCGTGCATCGCGTGGGACATCCCTGCATCCCACCAGGGCGGACTTACTCGAGAGGCCGACGCAACGACAGAAGCCCTCCGTCGTGTACGGACTGTGGCCTCCTGATCCTGAAACCCGGGTCGGTGTAGCTGTGGGCCCGGCACCGTGCCGCTGGCCGCTCGCCGCGATTCTAGACAACCTGTGGTCGCACGTCCAACCGACACGGGAATGATGCCCGAGGAGGGCTATCGAATGAGCCAGTAAATCATCAGCAGGGCGGCGCTGCCCAGGGCACCGGACATCGCGGCGGAAGCGACCATCTGCCGCCAACGGAACGGTACCGCTCGGCGGGCGGCTTGCCGTCTGAACGTGATCGTCCGTAGGGGCAAGCGAGTCCGGGCGGCGGCCCGTTGGGCCTTCGCCCTCTTGGGGGGCGTGAAGCGGGTGACCAACGGGCGGGTCTTTGGATCTTTGTCCTTCTCTTCGCTTGGGCCCGGCTGGGCCTCCTTGGGCGTGTGGGCAGCGGCCTCCGCCCCGCGAGTGTCCGGCCGTGGAATCCGCATGACCGCTGGTTTCTCGTCGTCGCGGATCTGCTGGTCGACCGGACCGAGATAGTCGGGTTGGGCCGCCTCGATCCAGCGCCGTAGTTCGAATGCGGCGCGCTTCGGTTTCGCCACATGTCGGCCGGAGTCGGACGGGGGCTGCTCGGCGTCCGCCGCGGGCGGCTGTTCGCCAGCCAGCCGGGGCCAGTGCTCATCAGGCAGGGCCCAGGGAGGATGCGGTTCGGGGCGGACCCTCACCGCCACCGGTTCGTCCCCCAAGCGCAGGATTACCTGCTGCATCTCGGGTTCGTCTCGTGTCGGGGCTTCGGCTTCCGCCGGTAGGGATTCCTCAGTTGTGGAGTCGGCCGGCGTTGACACCGGGTGTGGCTCGGGCGGGCTTTCGGTCCGGGCTGAGTCTGCCGAGGGTTCGGCCGGCGACGGTTCCGAGGAGGCGTCCGGTTCGTCGGCTTCAGCCCACGGAGCGTCTCCCTCCAGGGTGAGGGTCTCTTCCTCTTCGTCGTCCAACGGATCCACATCATTCGTCGAGGGCGGCGCCGCAGGCGACTCGTCGGGGCGGCTGCGCTGCGCGTCGTAGGAGAACAGGAACAACAGATCATTGTCGGAGACGCCATCCAACCGGCGCTCACGGCCGGCGCCTACCGGCAAGTCCTCGATTGCCGACTGCCATACGTCCATGATTCCCGCGCCTCGCAAGCAGGACCGCCCGGGCCGCCGGTTCCGGGGTGGCGGCAGATCAGCGCGGCAGGCGGTTGGAGTGCCGCGCTCCTGCAGAATCATCGGTCCGTCAGACGAGAAGGCTTGATCGGGCCGTGGCCCGGCGCCGACGGGTCTGGCAGACGAGGTTTACTCAGATTCGTTGGTTCTGGCATTTTCGGTGGGAAAGGCGGTTTAGGTAAAGTACTAACTGCGAAGGCGCTGCACTTTGACACGTCGTGCGCCGCAGCGGCCTCCGATTCAGCTACCCGGGCCACGCCCAGCTCGTACTGGGCGAGGAGGCTATCGACATCCCGGCGTTGTCGCCGGGCCGAACTCAGTCACTTGGCGGCCCGGTCCTGTCGGTGGGCTTTCTTTCGATCTTGAGCCCTACCTGCAAGAGCTCGCGCGGGCCGGTCGTGGCGCGGGATGCGTCGGCTTTTGCTGAACCACACGCGTCCGATGGGCAGCCGCCCCCCCGGAGGACTCTTCGGATGCGGCGCACCGCCGTCCAGGCGAGCCACAGCGAGGCGGCCGCTACCAGAAGGGCGACGATGAGTTTCTCCCACCACATGCTCTGCTTCCGGCCCTTGTCAGCCCTCGAGGCCGAGCAACCTGCCGACCTGAAACACACCGACGGCCAGCACGAAAGCCAGGATCGTCGTGTAGGTGGTCGAGAACAGGGCCCACTTCCAGGAGCCCGCCTCGCGGCGGATGACCGCCAGGGTGCTCATGCATGGGGCGTAGATCATGACGAAGATGAGCATGGCCACCGCCTGGAGTCGCGACCAATGCTCGTCGTCGGCCAGTTGGGCCGACAGCGAGCCCGAGTTCTCCGGATGGACGTCGCCCATGGAGTAGGCCACGCCGAGCGTTCCGATCACGACTTCCTTGGCGGCGAAGCCGCCGATCAGAGCGACGTTGTCCCGCCAGTCGAAACCGGCCCACTGCGAGATCGGGACCAGCGAGGCGCCCATTCGCCCCGCGGCGCTCTGCCGCAGTCGGGCCCGGCCCTGCTCGGACCGGATGGCGGCTTTGTCCCGCTGGTAGGTGGCAGTGCTTGCGTCGAGGGCGGCGACGCCGGCGTCGAAGGCGCTGGCGTCTGTCCGCGGGAAGAACATCAAGGCCCACATGACCAAGCTGACCGCCAGGATGACGGTCCCGGCCTTGCGGATGTACATCCAGGTTCGTCCCCAGGCGTGCCGCACCACACCGCGCAGCGTCGGGACGTGGTATGAGGGCAGCTCCATCACGAAGGGCGTTTGCTCGCCCCTGATGACGAACCGCCGCAACAACCAGGCGCACATCAGCGCGATGGTCCAGGACAGGGCCCACAAGAGGAACATCATCTTGGCCTGTGCGCCGGCGAAGAAGGCGGCCACCAGCATGAGGTAGACCGGGATCTTGGCCCCGCAGTTCATCATGGGTGCGACCATCATGGTGATCAGGCGGTCGCGCGGGTCGCGCATGGTGCGGGTGGCCAGCACCCCGGGCACCGCACAGCCACCGCCGCCCAGCCCCCCCGACACGATCATGGCCAGCATGCTCCGCCCCTGCAGGCCGAAGATCCGCAAGGCCCGGTCCAGCACGAAGGCCACCCGGGCGATGTAGCCGGTGTCCTCCAATACCGCCACGAAGGCGAACATCACGAAGATCAGCGGCACGAAGCTCATCACCCCGCCGACCCCGCCGATGACGCCGTCGGCCAGCAGGGAGTGCAGCATGGGCGAAGTCGCCTCGAGCCCGCCGATGGCCGACGCCAGGCCCGCGAAGAGCCACTCCATCCAGGCGGTCGGACTCTTGCCGAAGAGCCAGGCCCACTCGTCGGCGACCTTGAAGACGGCGAAGAACAGGCCGTAGACGACGCCCATCAGGATCGCGGGCCCCAGCAGGCGGTTGCACACGACGGCGTCCACCCGATCGGTCATTCGCCGTCGCTCGGTGGGCGGGGTTCGGACGCACTGCCTGAGGATGCCGGCGGCGAAGCCGTAGCGCCCTTCGGCGACCAGCGACTCGACGTCGTCGCCGCTGTGCGTCTCAATCTGGTGAATCGCTTCCTCAGCCGCCTGGCGGATGCCATCCGTGTCGTCGGCCACCCGGGCCACAGCGGCGCCTACCTGCGGGTCCTTCTCGATCAGCTTGATCGCCACCCATGGGGGCCGGTACATCCGGCAGACGCCGTCGTCCTGGGCGATTCGGGCCGCGAGCGCGTCCACGTGCTCGTCCAAGGGGTGTCCGTAGGTAACCTTGCAGACGCGGCCAACCCCTTCGCCGGCGGCCACGGACATGCAGGCCGCCGCCAGCTTCGCTTTGCCGCGACCGTCGCGGCCCACGGTCTCGACAACCGGCACGCCGAGCAGTTCGGCCATCCGCCCGGAATCGATGCTGAGCTGGTGTCGCTGAGCCACGTCCATCATGTTCAGGGCGATGACCAGCGGGACCTCCATCTCCATCAACTGGACGGCCAGGTAGAGGTTGCGCTCGAGGTTGGAGGCATCGACCACATCGACGACGACGTCGGGATGTTCGTCGATGATGAAGTTGCGGGCCACGACCTCCTCGGCCGAGTACGCGGTCAGCGAGTACGTGCCGGGCAGATCGACCATGACCAGCGTCTGGCCATCCGCGTGGAGCAGGCCTTCGTTGCGCTCGACGGTCACGCCGGGGTAATTGCCCACGCAGTGATTGGAGCCGGTGAGCTTGTTGAAGAGGGAGGTTTTCCCGGAATTGGGGTTGCCGGCGATGCCGGCCCGCAGGAGCCGGGTCGATGTTCCCGTGCCGCGCATGAGGACCTAGCTTCCTTCCGGTTCCACAAGGATCGCCCGGGCCTCGCACTTTCGGATGGCCAGATCGTAGCCCTTCACCGAGACCTCGATGGGGTCGCCCAGCGGGGCGGCGCGTTTGACCAGCACCGTCACGCCCCGGGTGACGCCCATGTCCAGCAACCGCTGCCGAATCGCCCCGTTGGCTTCGACCCGCCGGATGCGAGCCCGTTGGCCGACGGCCAGGTCCGCCAGGCACAGGGGGGTTTCGGGAGACGGCTCGGTCACCTGGCGGCCTCCTGCACCCAGACTCGGGCCGCACAGTCTCCCGACAGGGCCATCCTGGTATCTCCCACGCGCACCAGGACCGCGCCCGCCGCACCGGTGCCCAGCGTCGTCACTCGCGCGCCGCGATACAGACCCTTACTGAGCAGATCGCGCAGCTCCGCGCCGGTGGCCTGCAGATCGACCACCGAGAACTCCTGCCCCGCGCGGCACTCGCACAAGGGCACCGGGCCGGGTGTCGGAGAAGGCCCCGGCCGCCCGGCAAGGCCGAGCAGTCCGTTGAACACGCCGAATAGATTCCTGTGTCGGGTCATGGTGTTTGTTCCGAACCACGCGGTTGTCGGTTCGGCGGGCCTTCCTCCTTGTTCTCCATGGAACAGAGTTCGACCAGGCAGTCCATGTTGCATGCCGGGCATCCGGTTGGGTCGTGCTCGCAGGGCTCGCTGAAGAGCTGCCAGGCGCGCAGGAATGCCTCCGCGGAGGGATCGCCGGAGGTGATGAATCGGACGAACCGGGCGAGCCGTCGGGCCGTGTCGTCACTGACCAGGTGCTCGATCTTGCAGGTGTCCTCGTCCGCGACTCGCTTGTCCACGCCGAGCACGTTGTGCATGAAACTCTCGAAGAGGAACTTCTTGCCGCGGACGGCGCCGGCCACCCGTTGGCCCTCGGCCGATAGCTGCAGGAACTTGTTCTCGTCCTCGACCACCAAACCGCGCTGTTTGAGCGCCTTGAGCGTCAACGACGCGCTGCCCCTGGTGATGTTCAGAGCGCGGGCCACGTCGGAGACCCGGGCATACCCGGCCGACTCGAGCAGCTCGGCAATGGCGATGAGGTGGTGCGCCGCCGAGTGCGTGATGGGGTTCCGCTCGAACTCTTTCCAGGTGTCAGAGGCCATCGTCGTGCTGCCTGTGCAAGCCGCATACCTAGCAAGTCATATGTTTGCCTAGTAAATCATATCGTCTGCTTGCCAAGCGGCAAGCAGCTTCCTGTACACCGAAGATACATTGAAAATGAATTTTGGCTGTTTTCGGTTCAATTTCCCGCCTCGGGTGGCCGTTTCCGGCCGTGGGCCTGCCCATTTGTTGCGAGATTTCGCGTGCCGGGGTGTTGGACGACCGGCCCGCTGTTGCCGAAAACGGCTTGCCGGTTCCGATGTTTGAGAGCGTGCCTGGTCCACTATACTGGGCCCTCGACCGAGTCGGGCGCGCCGAGTCGGACGATTCTCAAGGAAAGGGGTGTCATGTTGAGTAGGAACAGATCCTGGTGGCTCGTAGTGCTGATTGCCTGCGCCGTAATCGCGGGAAACGTGATGGTCGCTCGCACGGTTCGGGCGGCCGATCCACCGGCGACGAAAACCGTGCAAGTCACCGAGCGCATCCACGGCGTTGAGGTGGCCGACCCCTACCGCTGGCTGGAGGATGAGAGCGACGCCGAGGTGCGCACCTGGCTGGCCGGGCAACGGACGTTCGCCCATGGCTGGCTGAACCGATTCGAGCAGCGCAAGGTTCTGACCAAGCGGTTCGAGCAACTCTTTGCCGTCACGAAGACGTCGCCTCCGACGGTGTACAAGAACCGGTACCTGTTCAGCCGGCACGAAGGGCTCAAGAACCAGTCCGTGTACTACGTTCGGGAGGGGAGCCACCGGGCGCCGGAGCGGGTTCTTCTGGACCCCAACAGTTGGAGCGATGACGGAACGGTGGCACTGGACTGGATGCGCCCGACGCCCGACGCGTCGCTCATCGCGTACGGCAAAAGCGCCTCGGGCTCCGAAAAGAGCACGCTGTACGTTCTGGACGTGGCCAGCGGCAAGCACCTGCCCGATGAAATTCCGTTCACCCGTTACTGCGTCGTCGCCTGGGACCCGGACGAGAAGGGCTTCCTCTACAGCCGTTATCCGGAGCCGGGCGCGGTTCCCACCGGCGACGAGAACTACTACCGCAGGCTGTACCACCACCGCCTCGGCGACGACTGGCGCAAAGACCCGGTCGTGCTCGGCGACCTGGTCCAGAAGGAGGAGCTGATCGGAGTATCGGCCACGTCGGACAACCGCTACGTAAGGATGAACCGGGCGGTGGACTGGGCCAGGAACGACCTGTACTTCCGCCCGCTGGGTTCGGACGCGAAGTTCCAGCCCATCGCGGTGGGTCTGGACGGGCAGGTATCGGCCGACACCTATGGCGATCAACTGTTCATCCGGACCAACGTGGACGCTCCGCGGTATCGCATCGCCAGGGCGCCGATCAACCAGCCCGGACCCTCAAACTGGAACGACGTCATTCCCCAGCAGAAGGGCGTGATCGACGGCTTCAGCATCGTCGGCGGACGCCTGATCGTGGAGGTGTCGGAGAACGTCTACTCGCGGCTGTTCGTGTATGAGCTGGGCGGCAAGCTGCTGGATGAGATCGAGCTGCCCACGCTGGGCACGGTGGGCGGGGTGAACGGCGAGCCGGACGGCAAGGAGCTGTTCTTCTCGTTCGAGTCCTTCGCGTATCCGCCGGCCAACTTCCGCTACGAGATCGATACCGGCAAGCTCGAACGCTTCGAGCAGACCGAGACGGGGCTGGACCTCGACCGGTATGAGACCCGCCAGGTCTGGTTCACCTCGAAGGACGGCACCCGCGTGCCGATGTTCGTCACGCACCGCAAGGGAATGGAGCTGGACGGCGACAACCCCACGGTGCTGTCCGGATACGGCGGCTTCGACATTGCCCTACGCCCGCGTTTCGACTTCCGAAAGATTCCCTGGCTGGACGCGGGGGGCGTCTTCGCGGTGGCCAACCTCCGCGGCGGCGGCGAGTTCGGCAAAGAATGGCACCTGGCCGGCCGCCTGGGCAAGAAGCAGAACGTGTTCGACGACTTCATCGCCGCGGCGGAGAAGCTGATCGAGCTGAAGTACACCAACCCCAAGCGGCTGGCCATCTCGGGAGGCAGCAACGGCGGCCTGCTGGTGGGGGCGTGCATGACGCAGCGCCCGGAGCTGTTCCAGGCGGTGATCTGCGCCGTGCCGCTGCTGGACATGGTGCGCTACCATCACTTCCAGATCGCCCGGCTTTGGATTCCCGAGTACGGGTCGGCCGAGGACCCCGAGCAGTTCAAATGGCTCTATGCGTATTCGCCGTATCACCACGTGAGCAAGGGTACGGACTATCCGGCGACGCTGCTGCTCACGGCCGAGTCCGACAGCCGGGTCGAGCCGATGCACGCCTACAAGATGGCGGCCGCGTTGCAGGCCGCCACCGGCGGGGATCGACCGATTCTGCTGCGCGTCGAGGAGAAGGCGGGCCACGGCGTCGGCAAGCCTTTGGCCAAGCAGATCGAGGAGCAGGTGGACATCTGGATTTTCCTGATGTCGCAGCTCGAGCTGATCGACGCGTAGAGTCAGCGGGTGGGGCGGTCCGGCCGACGGCGGGGCAGGGGTCTTTACAACCGGCACGGCTCCATATCTGCGGCGCGGGCCGGTGTTGGTTCGACGCACTCCGTGTCGGGTCTATAATCCCGCCATGCAATTGACGCGCGAGGTGCGATTCTTTCTGGGCGACTCGCCACCGGGCGGACCGGTGCTGAACTCCTGGGCCGGCTGGCCGACCGGTGATGCCATCGCCCCGTTCGTCGTCCTGCGGGCTACCGTCTCGGGCGCGGTGGATCAGCGCACCGGATACCTGTGCAACATCACGCTGCTGGATCGTCTGCTCCGCGAACGGGCCATCCCGAGCCTGCAACGCGCCTGGAGCGCTTCGGCCGGTCGCGGCCTGCCTGCGGCCCGGTCGCTGGCCGACCTGTGGGCCGACCTGGGCGACCGGAGCCCGAACGGCACGAAGCTGGAGTCACTGGAGCTGCGGGCCAGCCCGTTTCTGCGTTTTGCCGCTTATGCCGGAGAGCTGCCCATGATCGTCTTGACGGAGAGCTTCGAGTTCGCCGCTTCACATCGGCTGTACTGCCCGGACCTGGACGACGAGAAGAACCGCGAGGTGTTCGGCAAGTGCGCCAACCCCAACGGCCACGGGCACAACTACGTGGTCGAGGTCAGTGTGGCCGGGCGGCCGGACCCGCGCAGCGGGACGATCGTCGACCACGCCGCGTTCGAGCGCACGGTCAAGGAGCGGGTGATCGACCGGTTCGACCACAAGCACCTCAACGCGGACTGCCCCGAGTTCGCGGAGCTCAACCCGAGCGTCGAGAACATCACCCGCGTGATCTGGGACCTGCTGTCGGACCGCTTCACCGGCTCGCGCCTGCACAGCGTCCGCGTGTGGGAAACGGCCAAGACCTGCGCGGAGTACTCCGGCACGTAGCGACCCCACCGCCTGTTGTCCCCTGCTCGCCCCGCAGGCGTCGGGCTGCTACACTCCGCCGGACGGCCTGCGCGCGGGCGCGGGCGGTGGGGAATTCTGGGACGAATCGATATGCCGGAGCTGGCTTACGTCAACGGAACGTTCTGCGACCTGGCCGATGCCAAGGTCTCGATCGAGGACCGCGGTTTTCAATTCGCCGACGGGGTGTACGAGGTGGTCGTGGCCTTCGGCCGGCGCCTCTTTTGCATGGAGGAGCACCTCAGCCGGCTGGCCAACAGCCTGCGGGGGATCGACCTCGACTTCGACCCGGTCGAGCACCGGATCGAGGAGGTCGTGGCCGAGGGCGTCGCCCGGGCCGGCTTCGACGAGACGATGGTCTATCTGCAGATCACCCGCGGGGCTTGCTCGCGGGGGCTGGCGGTTGAAGGCCCTTTACGCCCGACGGTCGTGGCGACCTTCAAGGCGAAGCCGGTGATCGATGCGGCGGTGCGCGAACGCGGCCTGTCGGTCATCACGGTGCCGGACAACCGCTGGGCCCGCTGCTATATCAAGTCGATCGCCCTGTTGCCCAACGCATTGGCTCGCAACGACGCCCGCCGCCGGGGCTACGACGACGCCATCTTCATCGGTCCGGACGGCCAGGTGCGCGAGGCGACGGCCGCCAACGTGTTTGTCGTCCGCGGCGGAATCCTGGTCACGCCGCCCAAGACCGATGTCATTCTTCATGGCGTGACCCGCTCTTGCGTCCTGGAGTGTGCGGCCCAAATCGACCTGCCGCACACCGAAAGCCCGCTGACGGCGGACGACCTGGCGGCCGCTGCGGAGCTGTTCCTCTCGAGCACGACGATGGACTTCATCGGGGCCACGCGGCTGAACGATTCGCCGATCGGCGACGGCAGGGTGGGGCCGGTGACGCGTGCGCTGTTCGAGCAGTTTCAGAAGGGGATGGCCGCGTTCCGCGAGAGGGCGTCGAGCGTGACGTCGTAGCCGGCCGCGTTGGCCCGCGTGGCAACCGGCGACTCCTGAGTCTGCCTTGTCCTTCAGCGTCGAATGGTTCGTTGGCGTTTTATCGCGTCAGGGAATGGATGAGGAGTGCGCGTTGCGGCTTGCGCGCCCGGAACTTGCCGCGAGGCGGGCGCAGAGATAAGGGCTTGTCGTCAAGCGGCAAGCCCTATGTCCTGCAGAAGGAATCCACCGCAATGTCGAGGGAGGGGTTTGAAGAACCCTTGACCAAAGGGGGTGACCATCAGCCGCCCGGACCAACCGCTTCATGGAAGCGGGTACGTCGTTTAGCGCTGTTTTCTGGACTCCCAGGGTTCTCGTATCGGTTCGTTCAAACAGGCTCCCTTGTATCGAGCATGGCAGAAACTCTGCCGGACAACCATAATATATCATCGGCAGGGGTCAAAAAGAAACCCGAGTCAAAACTCGGCGAAAGTTTTTCGCGGGCAAGCAAGGTCTGTGCCAACGCGCATCCGGCACGGCGCGTTTCTCCGCGGTCGTCCGTTGTTCCCGGCGTGGCGGTCTCAGCCGTGTGGCCTAACGATCTGACGGGGAAGATGTTAGCCCGCCACCGGCCGGCGGGAACGATCCGGCGGATCTGGTCGGGCGGCTGGCGAAACGCGCGGCGGCGAACTACAGTGCCGATCCAGAAAGACGCTCCCGGCATGAACACGGAAAATCGCCTTGACGCTCGATTTGTGGAACAGGCCCGCCAGGGGCGGACGGCGCTCATCCCGTACGTGACCGGCAGCTATCCGGACCTGGCCGTGACGCGCACGCTGGTGCGCCGGTTTGACGAACTCGGCGCAACGGCCGTCGAGATCGGGTTTCCGTTTTCCGACTCGATTGCCGACGGCCCGGTGATCCAGGACTCGTTTCATCGGGTTCTGGCCAAGGGATACCACGTAGACGACCTGTTTGACGCCGTGGCCGGTCTGCGCGCCGCGGTGGCCGTGCCGCTGATCGCGATGGTGTCGCACTCGATCATCCAGCGCATCGGGCTGGAGCGATTCGTGAAGCGGGCGGCCGAGGTTGGGTTCGACGGCCTGATTGCGCCGGACGTTCCGTTCGAGGAGGCATCGCCGATCGCCGATGCGGCTGGGGCGGCCGGCCTCAAGCACATCATGCTGGTGGCCCTCTCGACGCCGCCGCAGCGCTGCCGAGAGATTGCCGCGCTGTGCAGCGGCTTTGTCTATCAGATCGCGGTCGCGGGAATCACCGGCGAGCGAAACGGGCTGGCCGACGAACTGGCCGATAACTTGCGACGCTTGCGGGAGGTCACCGATCTGCCGATCTGCGTCGGTTTTGGGATCGGCAGCCCGGAGCAGGTTGGCAGGGTGGCCGCGGTGGCCGACGGCGTCATCGTGGGCAGCGCGATCGTCCGCCGCATCACCGAAGGCCTGGAGGCCGGGCGCACCCACGACGAGATCGTCGATTCGGTCTGCGCGTTCGTGGGCGAACTGGTGGCGGCCACGTAACGCAGGCCGCTTTCTGTAGTGACACCATAGTGGCACTGAGAACGGGGCGGCATCCGGCGCGGGACCGGTTCACCTGTTGACCGGGGCGTAGTGCTGGATGATCGCGTCGGCGGTCTTGATGCCGTCGACGGCCGAGCTGACGATGCCGCCCGCGTAGCCGGCGCCCTCGCCGACGGGGTACAGGTTATCGGTCTGGACGGCCTGGCGGGTCTGCGGGTCTCGAACCATGCGCACCGGCGCACTGGCCCTTGTCTCCGGTGCGGTGACGATGGCATCCTGGCCCGCAAAGCCGGGCATGCGCGCCTCGAGCATGGGCAGGCCGGCTTCCAGCGCCTGGGTCACCTCCGGTGGAATCACCTGACGGATTGCGTTCCAGTCGGCGCCCAAGGGGTAGCTGGTTTCCAGTCGTCCGTCCGACGGGCGATTCTCGAGAAAGTCCGCCGCCCGCTGAGCCGGGACGCGATAGGTTCCTCCGGTCAGGTCGAAGGCCAGCCGCTCCCAGCGTTCCTGATACGCCAGGCCGGCCAGCGGGTCGTCTTGGAACCGCTCCGGCGGGATGGTGATCACCAGCCCGCTGTTGGCGAAGGGGCCGCTGCGCTTGGACGAGCTGGCGCCGTTGGTGGCGACCTCGCCGGCGGACTCGTTGGACGGCAGGATGGTGCCGCCGGGACACATGCAGAAGCTGAACAGGTCGCCCAGCGGGCCGGCGGCCGACTTGGCGACCAGTTTGTAGTCGGCCGGCGGCAGCCGGGTGTGGCCCGCCAGGCTGCCGTACTGCCAGCGGTTGACCGCCTCCTGCGGATGCTCGATGCGGGCGCCCATCTGAAAGGGCTTGGCGTCCAGTCGGACGTTCCGCCCGGCCAGCATGCGCAGCGTGTCTCTGGCGGAATGGCCGATGGCCAGGATGACCGGGCCGGTCGTGATCCAGGTCTCGTTGATCCGGATCGCTGTCAGGGCGCCGTCCTCGATTCGCACGTCCTCCAACCGGCTGTCGAAATGGACCTCGGCCCCGAGCTCTTCGAGGTGCAGGCGGATGCGCCGGCAGATGGTGGGCAGTTTCTCGCTGCCGACGTGCGGCTTGGCATCGATCAGGATGTCCGGGTTGGCTCCGTGATCGCAGAAGGTCTCGAGCACACTGCGCACGTGCGGGTCGGAGATGCGGGTGTAGAGCTTGCCGTCGCTGTAGGTGCCGGCGCCGCCCTCGCCGAAGAGCAGGTTGCTGGCGGGGTCGAACTCGCGGTCGCGGTAGTAGCGTTTGAGGACGTCGTAGTGGCGGCGCTTCACGTCCCGCCCACGCTCGTAGACCACCGGCCGATAGCCGAGCCGGGCCAGCTTCAGGGCCGCGAACATGCCGCCGGGACCGAACCCGATCACGACGGGGCGATGGGGCAGGGGGCTGGTGCCGGGCTGGACGTCGCGGGCGGTCTGCCTGCGGATCATCGCCGCGGTGGGCAGGTGCCGCCTCTTGAGCAGGGCGCGTTCGGCCTGGGGCCCGCCGGCCAGGGTCAGCTCGACGTGGTAGACGAAATGGATGTCGCCCTTCTTGCGGGCGTCGAGCGAGCGGCGGACCGGCGTGATTCGGCGGATGGCCCCGACCGGGACGCGGAGCCGCCTGGCCGCGGCACCGGCCAGCGACTCCTCCGGCTCGTCGAGACCGAGCGACAGGTTGCGGACCAGCAGGGGCATGGTGGGCGTATCTTATCGGCCGCTTCGGACCTACACCATGCGCCGCACAGCCGTCGGGGTTTCGGGAGCGGGATTGGACCGGCGCGACGACCGATCTATAATTCGCCGCTGTACGGGCGTTCATCCGGGTCAACCTGCCAGGGAGGGTGGTTCGCATCAGCGGGTGGAGCGGTCCGCGCCGCGGGTCCGGCTGCGTTGTGGGCCGCATCAGGGTCTTTTTGTTGCACGGGCGAGTGTCATGAGCGAGGAATTCACGATCGGGCCGCGGCTTCCCGAGCTGGTCAACGCCATCGTCAAGAGCTACTGGGAGCTGCCCGACTGCCGGCGGATCGACCGGATCGACCTGCCCTCGCGGGACGAGATCGTCGAGCTGGCCCAGCGGCTGCTCGAGCTGGTCTATCCGGGTTTCATCGGCCGACAGGACCTGACCCAGCACAACGTGGCCTATCACGTGGGCGAGCTGATCCCGCGGATCGGCATGCTGGCCCACCACCAGATTTTCCGGTCGCTGTGTTACATGCAGGAGACCGAGGGGGACGGCAGCGGCGAAGCCGCGTGCCGGGAGCGGGCCACGCGGTTGACGGCCGAGTTCCTCGAACGCCTGCCCAGGGTCCGGGAGATGCTCAGCGGTGACGTGCGGGCGGCCTACGACGGCGACCCGGCCGCTCTGAACACCGACGAGGTGATTCTGGCCTACCCCGGTCTGCTGGCCGTCACGGTCTTCCGCTTTGCCCACGAGCTGTACGACCTGGGCATCCCGCTGATGGCCCGGGTGATGACCGAGTGGGCCCACTCGACTACGGGCGTGGACCTACACCCGGGGGCCCGCATCGGTCACAACTTTTTCATCGACCACGCGACGGGCGTCGTGATCGGTGAGACGACCGACATCGGCGACAACGTGAAGCTGTACCAGGGCGTGACGCTGGGGGCGCTGTCGTTTCCCAAGGACGAGCGCGGGCGTCTGATCCGCGGGTACAAGCGGCATCCCACGGTTGGTGACAGCGTGACCATCTACGCCAACGCGATCATCCTGGGCGGCGACACGCACATCGGGGAGCACTCGGTGATCGGCGGCTCGGTTTTTCTGACCAGTTCGGTTCCGCCGTACTCGACGGTGACGTTTCAGCCGCCGGAGCTAAAGATCAAGGACCGCAACTCGAAAACACCGGCCAAGAGGACGGCGCCGGATTACCAGATCTGAGTTGCCCCGCCGAGACGACAGGCTCGCATTCCCCAACGGCAGTCGACATTCGATGCATTGTGTCGGTTGTCTACCCTTTGATGGCCCAGCGTAGGAGTTGGCTGAGCTTGGGGGCTTTGCCCTGGGCCAGGATGCCGATGCGGAAGATGCGTCCGCCGGCGAAGACGCACAGGAGGGTGGTCAGCAGGGCGAGCAGCAAGCCGAGGAAGGGCTGCCACAGGGCCAAGGTGGGATCGATGGCCAGTCGCAGGGGCATGACCATCGGGGTGGCCACCGGGAAGAGCGACAGGGCGGTCACGAAGGGGCTGGACGGCTCGCGGATCACGAGTTGCAGGGCGAACATGGGGATGCAGATGATCAGCCAGATGGGCAGCAGAGCGCTCTGGGCCTCTTTCAGGTCGCTGCACGCGGCCCCGATGGCGATGAACATCGAGCCGAACAGCAGGATGGCCATCGACTGGAAGGCCAGGAACCAGATCAACAGGGTGGTGGGCGGCAGGTAGTCGGCGTAGCCCAGCTTGATCATGACCCCGTATCCGCCGCCCAGGTAGACGAAGACCACGGTCAGGGCCACGCCCACCGAGCCGATCAGCTTGCCCAGCATCAGCTCGAACGGTCGGATGGAGCCGAGCAGCACCTCGGTGATCTTCTGGCTCTTCTCTTCGAGGACGACGTTGATCAGCGGGGTGGCTCCGATGGCGATGACCATGAACAAGAGCATGACCATGACCACGCCGACGATGATGCGGGCCTCGGCCCGATCCGAATCGCCCCTGTCGCCCTGGCTGGTTCCTGCGCTAAACAGGCCCCGGTCCTTGAGTCTGCCGATCCGTTGCGTGGCCCAGGCGACGGTTTCCTCGGGCAGGTTCTCCTTTCTGAATCGTTCGGCCTGGATGGCCTTGTCGATCGGGCCGATCACCCAATCGCTGAAATCGTCGTAGACGGGGTTGTTCGAGTGGTAGGTCACCAGAGTGGTTTCCGGCTTGGTGAGATCGGCCTCGAGGGCCTCGGCGTCGATCTCGAGGAAGCCGAAGAGTTCCTTGTTCCGTACCCGGTCCGATAGGTCCAGCCGCACCTGGGCGGGCTCGCGATCGGCCGGTTCCACCTGCTGAACGACGAAGCGCGAGGCGGTCTGCCGCCGGGTGTCGTCCTCTTGGGTCTCGTAGATGGCGAACTGGTTTCGCTGGTCGGCGGCGGCCGCGATGGCTTCGTAGAGGTGGTTCGTGTAATCGACGATGGCGAACTTCTTATCGCTGACGTCGGCGTGACTTTCCGTGAATTTCTTGGCGATGAGTCCGCCGCACATCAGGACGGGCATGATCACGATGGTGATGACGAAGGCCTTGGTGCGCACGGCGGCCTGATACTCGCGGACGGCGACGACCATGACCTTGCGCGGGGCGTTACTCATGGCCCGCCTCCTGCGCTTCGGGGCCGGCGATGCGTACGAAGATGTCGTTCAGCGAGGGGCGGGCCAGTTCGAAGAGGCGGATGCGTGCTCGGGCGGCCAGGGCGTGCAGGATCGCCTGAGGGTCGGCCTGCTCGGTGGTCCGCAACTCCTGGAAGTGGCCGAAGTCGTTCACCCGTTCGACGCCCGGCAGGTCGCCGAAGACGTCGCCGTTGCCCTCGACGCGGACGCGGATGGTGTCGCTGGCATAGGCATCCTGGATGGACTCCAGCGTTCCATCGAGGACCTTGCGGCCCTTGAAGATCATGAAGATGAAGTCGCACATCCTCTCGGCGACGTTCATGTCGTGGGTGGAGAGGATGACGGTGGTGCCGCCGCGCTTGACCTCCAGGATGGCGTCCTTGACGACCTCGGCGTTGACCGGGTCGAGCCCGGTAAAGGGCTCGTCAAGGATGAGGATGTCCGGTCGGGCGATGACCGAGGCGATGAACTGCACCTTCTGGGTCATGCCCTTGGAGAGGGCCTCGACCTTCTTGTCGGACCAGTCGCCGAGCCCGAGGCGTCCGAGCCAGTCGTCGATGTCGCCGCGGCAATCGCGGTGGCCTTTGAGCTCGGCGCAGAAGCGGAGGATGTCGCGCACCTTCATTTTGTTGTAGAGGCCGCGTTCCTCGGGCATGTAGCCGACGCGGTCGTTGGCCGCCCGCGAGACCGGTTTGCCCAGGACCTGCATCGACCCGCTGCCCGGGTCGGGGTAGATGATCCCCATGATCATCCGCAGGGAGGTGGTCTTGCCCGAGCCGTTGGGACCGATGAACCCGTAGACCGACCCGGTCGGGACGGTCAGGGCGAGATCGTTGACAGCCACGTGCCTGTCGAAGGTCTTGGTGACATCACGGATTTCAACGGCACCGTTCATGCTTAAGACCCCGACCGGCGGTTGGCCCGAGCGACGCTTCGCGAGACGGCCTGAACTCAATCTATCCGGGGGCCGCGGTGGACGCAAGCCGTAAGGCACGTGCCGACAGTTATATACAACATCTGACCCGCCAGCGCCGTCGCGGACGTTGCGGACGCGAGGGGTGCGGCGTGCTCGATCAGGTCTTGCCAGAGGTTTGGGGGAGCGCCCGGCTCGGCACTGCGAGGCGACTTCTGGTGGTGGAGAGGCAGGGGGCCTCTGCAATGAGGTCAGTCGGCGTCGGGTGGCCAGAAAAAAACCGTGCCGACGGCGAGGCGGCACGGTTGGCAATCATCCAACGATTGGCGTGTCGGTGAATCCGCTGATCCGGCGCCCTGCGGGGCGTTGCAGTTCAGACAGGCGCCCGCACGGCCCGCGTACTGGCGTACCTATCCGACAAGTTCCTTCCCAAGCCGGGTCAGGGCGGCCGCATAGATAAACTGACCGGCAGCGTTGAACAGCCGACCCGTCCAAATGAATCCTGAACTCTGCAATTCCTCCAACCAGCCGACGATCCGCTCGGCGGATTGGGCAGGAGTGTAACCCGAATGGCCGGCGACCTCGGCGGCCAACTCGAACTCGGTCAGCGGGCCGCTGCGGAGTCGGCGCAGGATCACCAACTGGTATTGTTGCAGGTCGTCTATGGTCGTCGATTCGGTCACTTGGTCCCTCCCTTCGGTTTGTCGGCGACCTTCCGTTCCGTGGCCCCTCCGGGCCCGGGCTCCTTCCTGTTGAAGGTCATGGGATTGTAGGCCGGTTGCAAAGGGATTGTCCAGCGCGGTTGCATGCCCCCCCCGAGCGGCCGGCCCCGCGCTTGTGCAAGCGCACAGCCCATCGAAGGTTGCGCGGCCGCAGGTCCGTAAACGGACATGTTCTTGCGGCGGCTCGGGGTGCACCGGCGGGCGGGAGCTGAGGCGCCCGGTGCCCGGTCAGGTCTGCGTCGGCATCGCGGTTCGCATCGGGCCGTGCGGGGCCACCGGGTCGTCCATGGCTTGCGTGCCGACCGGCTCAGGCCGACTGATGACCCGTCGCGAGCACGACCAAGGGCGACAGGGCCGGCGGGCGTTGAGGGCACCAGCTTGCGCCCGGTGCTCCTCGGTTGTCTTTTCTTTTGCTGAGCGCGCACCGCACGGCCATCGTTTAGCTCTGTGTAGGACGAAGCGCATCAACGCCCGGCTTTTCCAGTGGCGCAGTGCTCGCGTTGAGGAGGGGCGCCGTTCTTACCGGACGACGGAACCAAGCGCTTGATTAGCTGAATGAAGCCCCCAAGAGTTTGCCAACGGGGGGGATGTGCGCACGCGTGTGCGCTCACATCGTATCTACAAGGTTCTTTACTTCAAGAGAGGTGGAGCATGACAAATGCAAAAACAATGACATTGTTGCTTGCCGCGGTGGTGTGTGCGGCGGGCTCCGGGATCGCGCAGGCGGCCCTGCCGGCGGACATCGATGTGGTGTACTATCTGCGAGAGACACCGTCGAATCCCGAGAGCGACATTCTCTACCGGATCGGTTTCGAGCTTACGGCCGTCTCTCAGGACGGCGACTTCGTTGCCTGGAAGATTGCCGAACTGACCATCATTGAGCTCGGTGAGACGGCCCTGGACGATCGCGTTTGGGTGGAAGTGGAGCCCGATCTGTCCGCCTACGAGGGTGTCTGGTGGGTCGAACACGCGAATCCGGAGAAGCCCGTCGTTGCGGAATTCGCTGACGTCCCGTATTTCGACGGCTTGGCCACGGCCGAGGACCCCAACGACGCCGACATGGAGTACGAACTTAAGGCCGGCTACTGTGATGCATCGTGCCAGGCGATGTACGACGGCAGCGTTACGGCGATGAATTATCGGCTTCGACTGGAGGGCGAGGACGACCCCGAAGCGGAGGAGGAGGACTTCGAGCCGATCGAAATCGAAGATTCACCCATCTACTCGTGACGATCCTCGTTCTTCGCCCGGTTCGTGGCGCGGGCGGCCATCCCGGCTTTGTTCCGGCGGATCTGATCCAGCAGGGAGTCTATCTGCGGTTCGTGCCCGGCGGCGCGTCCTGAGTCTCGAAGTGCCAAAACACGGTCCTCGGCTTTCTTGAACCATTCGAAAGCCGCCTGATCGTCGAGTACGGTGTCCTGGTGCATGTGCCATACCGCGAGGCTTGCCTCCGCCTTGGCCAGATCGATGACATACTCGGCGACATGTGGTTCTGACGCTGCGAGTTCGTGAAGAATGTCGCGGGCTGCGTCGAAGCGACGCCGCGCTTCTTCGTACCGTTCGAGCGACTGGCAGCATCGCCCAGAGCGCAAGAGCAACAGGGCCAGCTCGTATCGCAGTCGCCGATTCTCGGGGTCGGCCGATATGAGATCGCGGTAGCCCGATTCTGCCGCCGTGAAGTGCCGGGCCGCATCCTCCCATTCGTCGTTGGACCGTGCCATCTGGCCGCGGAGTTCGTGCGACAAGGCGAAGAGGCGTTGGTACTGAAGATTGTCCGGGTCCTCCCGGAGAAGCTGGTCTGCTAATTCGACCGCGGCTCGGCAATGAGGATCGGCGGCATCCGATTGGCCCTTCTGGTAGTAGAGCGCGGCCAGATCTCGATGGGCCATGCATTGCAGTCGCCGCACGGTTTCGTCGCCTTGGGGGGCGCTCTCTCCGATTTCGATGGCCTTCTGGAGCATTCCAACAGCCTGGTCCAGGCGTTCGTCGTCGCGGTACACGCTGCCCAGCCGCAGGAAGGAGCCCATCTCCAGGCCGGCCTGGGCCGTCCGGGCGATCCGCTCGGTCCGCTGCCAGAGGATGGTCATGCCGACCAATGCGCCCACCAACAGCGCGACGAAGGCGGCCGAAATGGCCGCGTGCACCCGGTACCTGCGCAGCGTCTTCTTGAGCAGGTAGAACCGCCGGTCCGCCTTGGCTTCGACGACCTCACCGGCCAGCCAACGCTCGAGGTCCTGGGCCATCGCGGCCACGGACTGGTATCGGTTCTCCGGCTCCTTGGCGAGCGTCTTGAGGACGATGGCTTCGAGATCGCCATCGACCTGGCGGGCGATCGCTTGTCCGTCGCCGTCCGCGGCGGCCAGCGCCTTTCGCAGCGGAAGCGGCTCGCGGGCCATGATGTTGATTCGCACCGCCTCACGATCGCCGTCCACCGGATAGGGGAAAGTCTCTGTCAACAGTTCGTGGAAGACCACACCCAGGGAGTAGATGTCCGACCGGACATCGATCAGAGTGTCCCGCCCGGCGGCCTGTTCCGGGCTGAGGTAGGGCAACGTGCCGACCACCTGGCCGGTCATCGAAACAAGCGGCCCGCTGTGCGCATCCAGCGGCTCGACCAGGTCTTTGGCCAGTCCGAAGTCGAGCACGTGAGGCTGCCCGTCCAGGTCCACCAGGATGTTGGACGGTTTGAGGTCCCGATGGATGATTCCGTACTGGTGGGCACTGCTCACCGCCCGGCAGACCGTTATGAACAACTCGGCCGATTGCCGCGTGGACAGGTTGTGCAGCAGCACGTAGTCATCGATGGGTATGCCCTCGATGTACTCCATTGCGAAGTAGGGGCGCCCCCGAACGACGCCGCTCTCGTAAAGCGTCACGATGTTCGGGTGCCGCAGGCGAGCGACCAGTTCCACCTCTCGTGTGAAGCGTTGACGCTGTTGCTCGGTGGCCAGTGGCCCGTGAAGAAGCACCTTGACGGCCGCGATCCGGTTGGTGGCCCGCTGCACGGCCTTGTAGACCACCCCCTGCCCGCCCTCGTGTATTCGTTCCAGGATCTCGTACTCGGGCAGGGCCTCGCGGAGAAAACCGACGTCCTCTCCCAATGCGGCGTCGGTGCCGTCCGGCGCCTCGGCATCCGTGGCCCGATCCTTGGCCGCGTGCTTTGCCGCCTCGATCATCTGTAGTGTGTGCAGACGCTCGCCAAGCTCGGGCATGAGGTGTTTGAACCGTTGCACGAGGGCAGCGTCGTGGACCTCCACACCACTGCGGCGTTGGCGGATGACCTCACGCACAACACGCGTGATTTCGGTCGATCGCTCGCCCGGTGTAACGCGCGCCCTGTTGGGGTCGTCTGGATTCATGGTGGTATGCGTTTGGGGAGCCCGCCGCGGACCTAACCGGCGATCGAGCTGCCCCGGGCGTCGTCCGGCGCGTCACTGAAGAACTTGGCCGCCTGGCCGAGTTGACGTCCCAGTTGTCGCAGCCCGTTGAAGACCAGGCTGTTGACGGCCGCCGGTGTCTTCTTCATTGCCTCGGCGGTCTCGGCCACCGACCGCCCCTCGATATGGCGCATCCACACCGCACGTCGGCGATCTTCGGGCAGGCTGCTCAGGGCGACTTGGACTGCGCACTGGGCTTCCTTGGCCGACATTACGCGGCTGGGGGTGCGCTCCTGCGAGGCGACGTAACTGAACAGGTCCATCCATGACGTCGTCTGGTGGGGCTTCGGCTGTGCAGCCCGCTGTGTGGAGCCACGCTTCAAGCGACGGGCCCCCTTGCATGCGTCAATGAGCTTGCGCTCGGCGATGACGGTGATCCAGCGATCGAATGCGTCCGGCCGGTTCGCCCGGAAGCTGCCTACGTGGCGGAAGGCCGCGATCCAGGTTTCTTGGAGGATGTCGTCGGCCGACACCGTGCTCCTGAGGTCTGTGGGGACCTTTCTGGCCACGTGCCGCTGAAGCTGACTGGCACAGCGCACCAGGAGCTCTTGAAGTTGAGCCTCGCTGATCGTGCGACCGATGTCTGCCATACGAAGCGTGGTCAGGAAAGCCTCAACCCCCTCCATCGAACTCACAGGCTTCCGTCAACACCGGGGCGTGCCTCTCGCACCATCGCACCGGCGGACACGTCGGCTATCCAGCCTGACACGTACCATGATAATCGCTTCTGGTGGAGAGCGGAACCGACGAGGCGCCAAGGTTCCGGGCGCAAAATCTACCGAAGTGTACTAATTACAGCACCACAAGAAGAGGTAGGCTTATTTGGGGACAAGCCACACCCGCTCGCGTGGCCGCAGCACGCCGGGCGGCGTAATCTGGCACATGCCCACTTGGTGGCACGTGCTATCAGGGGTATGATGAGGGTCCATTCCATCCGCCCGCAGTGGGACCCGACCAATGTTTTCCTGCTGCGGGCGCCTTATGCGCCGAGCATCCGGCAGGCGACCTACCCCTAAGCCGTTCCGGCTGCTCTTTCGCTAACAGCGATCGCGGGTCACTCAGCCTCGGCGATCAGGACCCTCCAGTGTTTAAGCAGACCCGCCTGACCCTGCAACCAGGGATGCCCCAGGGGAGAAAGGGCCGCGCACGAACCAGGCGGGTGCTGTCGGGGTCTTTGAACACGGCGCACACTCTATACCTTTACCACGCAACACAGTGATCAACGACATCCATGGCGTTAGCGCTCATGCGGTCTTGGCCAATTCTGACGACCGGGCGGAGCCAGGCGCCCACGGTCGTCCCCACGAGCTGCCGGCGGCCATGGAGCAGCACCCGAGCGGCAGGCCCCGGAAGCACTTTCGCCGGGCAGGTAGTCTCTCCCGGCTTGTTCGGCGACTTCGTCACCGCCTCAAAGTCCGTGGCGCTGTCGGTGCCGGATGGGGCGCCAGGCGTGGACAACTCGTCATCCGTGCAGGTCGCGGCGGGCAGTCACGGTTGCCTCGAGGACGGATCGCCGGCGTTGCGAAAAGCCCTGCGGGAGGCCCCGACAGCTTCTCCGCAGGGTGTTGCAGGCGGTCCGATTGCCAACTGGTCGGAAGTGCGTCGAGAGGGGCACTTCAGCGGCTGGGGGAGCGCGACGAGGATGGGCCTGGCAGGATTCGAACCTGCGACCTATCGATTATGAGTCGACAGCTCTGACCGCTGAGCTACAGGCCCCACTTGTGTGACCATTGAATCGCGCCGATCCATCGTGGTCAACCATGGTTGGCAGCGAGCCGCCTGCCATTTGCTGCCGCAGAGGGGCCGTCGCAGTTGGCGGCAGGCAAAGCGGTCGATGCCGGTCGGGTGCTGGTGGCGAACAGGGCCGGCGATCGTCCATGTTGGCTCATGGCATGACGGGCGGGCGTCGGGTTGCAA
>DATKXO010000455.1:0-2365 GCA_035528995.1 Phycisphaerae bacterium
GTTCATGACGATGTCTTTGACTTTCTGTGGCGTCATGTCTCTCCTGTAGCCTCTCTGTCCAATTCGTGTGGCGACCGGCCCGGCACCCGCACCTAGCACCGCTTCACGACCACAGCCGAGTTGGTGCCCAGCATACCGAAAGAATTGTTCAAAAGATAGTCCACTCGACCGACTTCCCGCGGCTCGTTCAGCACCAGGTTTCGCAGGGCACAGGCCGGGTCCAGATTGTCCACGTTGATCGTCGGATGCACCATCCCGTCCTCGAACGCCGGCAGATTGCCCGCCAGCTCCAGCGCCCCGGCCGCACCCATCGCGTGGCCGATGAAGCTCTTGGTGTTGTTCACGTAGACGCCGTCAAAATCGCCGAACACCCGGCGGATCGCCTCAACCTCCAACGCGTCGCCCACCTCCGTGGACGTGGCGTGCGTGCTGATGATGTCGATCTGCTCGGGCCCGATTCCGGCCCGAGCCAGCGCCGCCTGCATGCACTCGGCCATCCGCTCCCGGTTCGGCACGACCGGGTCGGTGGCGTCGGAATTCATCGCATAGCCCACGATCTCGCCCAGGATCGGGGCTCGGCGTTTGCGGGCGCTCGCCAGCCGTTCCAGCACAAAGAGGCAGCCGCCCTCCGCCACCACGATCCCGCGACGGTCCCGGTCGAACGGGCGCGAGGCCTTGGCCGGGTCCCCCCCCCGGGCCAGGGCGTCCTGGGCGGCAAAACTGGCGAATATCCCGAACGAATGAATAGCCTCGGACACGCCGCCCGCCAGGGCCACGTCCACCTCCCCCAGACGCAGCAACTGCACGCCCTGGATGAGCCCGGCGTTGCCGGCCGCACAGGCCGCTCCAATCGTGTAGTGCGGGCCGGTGGTCTTCATGCTCAGCGTGACCTCTCCGGCCGGATTGTTGGCCACCGTCCGCGGGTTGTGATGGTGCGACCAATACTTGGTGTCGTAGCCGTACTCCCGGATCACGGCGATCTCGTTCTCCGTCTCGACCGTGCCGTGCTCGGTCACGCCCACAAACACGCCCACCCGCGACAGATCGATCTTCGACAGATCGAGGCCCGCGGCCCCGGTGGCCTCGTGGGCGCAATAGATGGCGATGGACCCGGCCCGTGTGCCGCGTCGGCGCTCCTTGGCGGACTGGTGCTTTCGCTCGTCGTAGTGGCAGACGCCGGCGAACACTTCGCCCATGAAGCGCGTCTCGATCGTCGTCACCCCGGATACACCGGCCAGCAGGTTGGCCCGCAACTCGGCCGACGTGTCGCCGATCGGCGAGGTCAGCCCCACGCCGGTTAGGACAACCCGATCTGCGTCAGATACGACGGCCACACCGTGCCTCACAGCCCTTTGGATCAGCCGCTACCCCTGACACAGGCAGGGGAAGCGCACGCAAGCCCCGCAATGTAGCGGATTTCCGCCAGAATGGAACTCCCAGCAGCTCCGTCCGACCGGGACAGGTCTCCAGGGGGCCGCCCTTCGTCAGCCCGGCGGCGTGGCCCGCAAGGCACCCAGGAGCCGCTCCAACCCCTCCTCGGTCGTCACGGACGGACTCCATCCAAGGTCTCGCCTCGCTGCCGAGATGTCAAAATAGTGGGATTTGGCAAGCTGGGAAGCCAGAAACCGGGTCATCCGCGGCTCACGCCGGATACCAAGCAGGTGGTACGCCCGCTCGAGTGCCCAGCCAAGCCGTCGGGCTATCGGGTATGAGATCGCCCGCTTCGCGCGAGGGATGCCCAGGCGGTCGAGAATCTCGTTCAGCCACGGCCAGAGCACTACCGGCTCGCCCTGGCTGATAAAATAGGCCTTCCCGGCGCATGGCGCGTCAGGGCCCAGCCGATCCGCCGCCCTTAGGTGGGCGTCGGCCGCGTTGTCGACGTACGTGATGTCCACGCGATTCGACCCGTCGCCCACCTGGACCAGCCGCCCACGACGAGCCCGCTCGACCACACGCGGGATCAGGTGCGGGTCGCCCGGTCCCCAGATCAGATGCGGCCTCAGGGCCGTTGTCGCCAGGGTGGGACAGTTGGCCTCCATGACGGCCCGCTCGGCCACTGCCTTGGTCTCCGGATAATGGGCCAGGTATTGTTGGGGATAGGGCTGGCTCTCGTCCACGCCACAGAGGTCTTTCTCACCGAAGACGACACTCGGAGAACTGGTGTAGACCAGCCTGGCGATGCCGCACTCCCGACACGCCGCGATCACGTTCCGGGTGCCCTCGACGTTGATCTCCCAGAAGGTGCGTCGCGGGCCCCAGATTCCGGTGATCGCCCCCACGTGGAAGACGACCTCCATGCCGCGGCAGGCATCTCGTACGGCAGTGGCGTTGCGCAGGTCCGCCTGGATGGTCCTGATGCCGGCCT
>DATKXO010000456.1:0-4935 GCA_035528995.1 Phycisphaerae bacterium
AACGCGTCCCGATCCTCGTTCTCACGGGCTTCCATGGCCTCCCGCTGAAGCTCCTCGATCCGGGCCGCGTTCTCCTTTCGCAGGGCATCCACCCGCTTGACCTGCTCGCTCAGCGACTCGAGGTACTCCTCGAACACCTCATTGATCGCCCGAACCTGCTCATCGCGCAGCTCGAGCTGCTGACGAACCTGTTCTTGCAACTTCTTGACCTGTTCGAGTTCCATTCCCGTTTCCGCCGGGCGCATGAACGCCAGGCCTGGGCCGGAAGCGTCTTGCCCACGCCCGTGGCCGCGGCCCTCCTCGTTGTCCCCCTCCTGCCCCGCCGCGACCGGGATCGCGACCAACAGGCTCCAACACACTAGCCCCCGGCACAGGCAACGTGGGATACGCAGGCTGTCTCTTCTCATCGGGCTGTTCTCCTGGTACAAGTCCGTGGATGTCGCTCTCGCCTCAGGCGAGCGATCCCTGCCACTGTAACGCAAGGAACGCTGTTAAGCGACGGATATTCGCCCGGCACCGACCTGTCCGCGTCGCTGCCGAGCGATCCGGCGCTGGAGCCAAGCAGGCCCGTCGCGCTACTTGGTCGAGGGCGGAGACTCCAATTGGGATCCCAAAGAGCTTAACCCGCTCCGTGCGATGCACTTACACCTCATCATCTGTTTCGCTTTGCTGATCTGGTGGCCGGAGGAACGACTCTGCCCCGCCGCATTCACCTCGCCTGCGTGGACCTGGCTGGTCGTGTTCGCCCAGGTCCCCGCCTTCTTCCTGGCCGCCGTCTGGACCTCCACAACCGCGCTGCGACGCCTGGACGGCACCGGAGGCGGGCCGCAGAGGGCCCAGCATTTCTACCACCGCAGCACCTCGATCCTCCGCATGCTCGCCGTGGCCGCCTTCGTCGCCTCCTTGTTCTTCACCCGCTGGTCCGAAGTGGTCCGGTCCGTCAACCTGTTGGCAGCCGTACCCGGCCTCGCCGGCCTGATCATCCTGCTGCCCTTCTTCGGGGCCTCGGTCATGATCTTCCTGGGAACGTACCCCATCGATCGCTCCCTGCATCAGATCACTCTCGAATCCCGGCCCGGGGAGGCCCGTCCCGGCGTACGAGTCTGGAGCCGAGGCCAGTACCTGAGCTTCAACCTGCGGCACCACCTGCTCGTGGTCGCCGTGCCCATGGCCCTGATCCTGGCGGCCTTCGACTGGTCCCGCTCGCACGAGGCCTCCTTGATCCGCCTGTTTCGTCTTCAATGGGCACCCGAGGTCGCCCCCGCCGTCGCCGCCGCCGTGATCTTCGTGTTCGCACCGGCCATGTTGCGATACATCTGGCCCACCAAACCGCTCGCCGACGGTCCCCTGCGCCGCGAGCTCGAATCCATCTGCCGGCGGATCGGCTTTCGCTATCGCGATATCCTGGTCTGGCAGAGCGGCGGAATGATGGTCAACGCCGCCGTCATGGGGCTCTTCGCCCCGGTGCGCTACGTCATGCTCTCCGACGGGCTGCTCGACACCATGTCCTCCCGCCAGATCGAGGCCGTCTTCGGTCACGAGGTCGGCCATATCCGCCACCATCACATCCCCTTCTTCCTGCTCTTTGCGGTGTGCAGCATGCTCGTGTTGTCGGCCGTGATCGAGGCCCTTCGCCTGGGCGTCGAGCGCGGCTTCTTCGAGCTGAGCGTGGTGACCATCCAGGCCATCGGCTTCGTCTGCATCCTGGCGGTCTGGGGCATCGGATTCGGGTGGATTTCTCGCCGCTTCGAGCGTCAGGCCGACCTCTTCGGCACCCGGTGCGTCACCTCGACCAGCCCGGAGGGCTGCAAACTCCCCTGCAGCGCCCATGGGCACTCCCCCGCCTACCAGCCGCCGGCGACCGCCGTCTGCGCCACCGCAACCGCCGTGTTCGCCTCGGCACTCGACCGGGTGGCCGTACTGAACGGGATTCCCCCTGACGAGCGCAGTTGGCGCCACGGATCCATTGCCGACCGCATCAGGTTCCTGACCGCCCTTTCCGGTGACCCGGGCTGCGCCAGGAGGTTTCGACGGCTCGTCCGGCGGATCAAGGCGGCAGTGCTCCTGCTTGCCGTCGGCGGGTCGGTCATAGCCGCCGTCTATTTGTGGGACCATCCGGTCTACGGCTTCGGCGTCGGCGTGGAGCGGGCCGCCGCCGGGTCGGCGGGCCGTTACCAAGCCCCGTCGCCCGCGGGGGATTCTCGCGATGTCCGCACGGATCATTGACGGGAAGGCCATCGCCGCACGAATCCGCGACCGGACCGCCCGGCGCGTGTCCGACCTGCGCAAAGAGGGCATCACCGTCCGGCTCGACGCCATCATGGTCGGCAATCCCGAGGCGGGCACCATCTACGCCCGATCCCAGGAGGCTTCGTGCAACGAGGTCGGCATCCGCTACCACTTCCACGCCCTGCCCGCTGACTCGACCGACCAGCAACTCCGCGACTTCGTTCAGGGGCTCAATCGCGACCCCCAGGTAACCGGAGTCCTGCTCAACCTGCCCTTGCCCGACAGCGTGGACGCCGCCGCCCTGCAGTACGCGATCGACCCCTACAAGGACGTCGAGGGCGTCAATCCCGCCAACATCGGCATGCTCTTTTACGATTGCCCCATCATCGCTCCCTGCACCGCCCGGGCCGTCATGGAGGTCCTCAAAGAAACCGGTCGTGATCCCCGAGGGCTCCACGCCGTCGTCGTGGGGCAATCCGTCATTGCCGGCAGGCCGACCACGCTCTTCCTCCTGCAGCAAATGGCCACCGTGACCGCCTGTCACTGCGAGACCCGAAACCTGCAGGCCCACACCCAATCCGCCGACCTGCTCATCGTCGCCGCCGGCGTTCCCCACCTGATCGGCCGCAAACACGTCAAGCCCGGTAGCGTGGTCATCGACGTGGGCATCAACCGGGTGCCGGGCCCCGGCGGCCGCACCAGGATCGTCGGAGACGTCCGCTTTGACGAGGTGGCCCCAATCGCCGGAGCCATTACACCGGTGCCCGGTGGCGTCGGGCCGATCACCGTCGCGATACTCCTCCAGAGTGCGGTCGAGGCCGCCCGCAAACAGGGCGGCACCAGACGAGTCATTGATTGAGCGACCGCTGGTCGCCGAGCCCCGGATGCGGTATCCATCTTATCGTTAGGCCGGCCTGCGGACGGTGATCACCGGTCTGGGAACGCTTTTCGTCGCAAGGAGAAGGCACAATGAAACCCAAGTTGACTACTCTGGCGCTGGTGGCGGTGGGTGTGGTCGCGTTCGCTGTGGGCACGGTGTTCTCCGGCGAGGGTCAGGAGACGCCGCCCGCCACCCCTCCGGGACCTCCGCCGCCTCCGGCCGAACTTAAGGCCCTCGACGGCTTCGTCGGCCAGTGGCAAAGCGAATACGAGTTCATGCCCGAGTGGATGGGCCAACCCGGTAACGGAACCGGCACGACTTCCTGCCAATGGGTCCTCAACGGCTGGTTCGTCATGTCCAAGTTCCACGGATCCGGCACCATGGGCGACTACGACTCGATCGGCATGATGACCTACGACCCGGCCGACAAGACCTACCGCACCCACAGCTTCGACGGCTTTGGCCAGGCCAGCATCGCCGACATGGCCTACGACCCTCAGAACAAGGCCTGGACGATCACCAGCGAGGAACCGGACGCCATGACCGGCCAGCCGCTCAAGACCCGCACGACCCTGCGGTTCGTCACCCCGGACAAGCTCGAATGGGAATATGCGGCCCAACGCCAGGGAGAACCCGAGTTCACCGTGTTCATGAAGGGCAAGGATACCCGAATATCTCAGCCCACGAAAAAATAGGCAAAATTAGCTGGCGGGCAACACTGGCAGGCGGCATCGGTGCCGACACTTTTTCCTGTCCCACCGTCCACTTTTCAGCCCAGGTGGCCATATAGCCGATACAGCTGCGCCACAAACGGCTGCCCACGCCCACCCAGGCCGCGGCGGGACCCTCTACGGTGCAGCCGTGCCCGGGCGCCCATAGGGGCATGTCGGGCGTGGAAGTGCGTTTTCCGAGTGTTTTCCGTCTTGAACCGGTCGAAAAACAGTTGCGTCCCGCCCCCAGGACGGTTACACTTTTTTACGAGATTGCGTCTTTTTACAATGGTGCAACGGTTTCCACTGGCAGGGCGCGCTGTACGGGTCGGACCGCTGACGAGGCGGCGGTCTGGAGAGTCCGCCTTTACACTTATCGAACTCCTCGTCACCATCACCATCATTGCTCTTCTGCTCTCCCTGATGCTGCCGGCCTTGAAACGGTCCCTGCGACAGGCCAGGGCCACGGTCTGCATGTACAACCTCCGGGCCATTGATCAGATGATGTGGATGTACCGCTCCGACAACGATGGCTGGCTCCCGCACGTCACCGACGACGCTGCCGCCGACGCCGATGCCCCCGCACCCACCTGGTATGATCCGTTACTACCCGGTTACCTCACCGACGTGTCCGCCCTGATCTGCCCCGAGGACCCCTACCAGGCCGCTCTCGAAGACGCCACCCGTGCCCCCCAACATCCCGACTGGAGCAACGCTTCCAGCTACGGCGTCAACGACTACATCCTCGGCAGCCCCAACGCCTATCTCGCCAATGTCGAGCGCCACCCGCCCGCACGTCCGGTCGACACCATGGTGGCGGCCGACATGGGTCCCGACTTCGGGGCCTCCGACGGCAGCGAGCCCGGACCCTACTTGCCCCACCGCACCCAGGGAAGACTCCCCTGGTCCGACGGCTATGACTGGGGGCAGATGCAGTCCAACGGGCCGTGGATCACTCAGCGCCACGGCGACTCCATCAACATGTTGACTCTCGGCGGCGCGGTCCGGCGCGTTCAGACCAGCAACGTCATGAAGCAGCCCGTGTTGGACCACTACGATCACTGCGCCGCAGGCAAGTGCACCTTCTGCAACGAGCTGCACGAGGAGCACTATTCC
>DATKXO010000457.1:0-4092 GCA_035528995.1 Phycisphaerae bacterium
GTCACGCCGGCGACGGTCTGCTGCAGGCTCTCCCGCGTCGGTCGCTCGCCCTGGGCGAACCACGCCATCGCCGCATAGCCGATGGCGACGGTGGTCGCCGAGGCGACAGCCGCGCTCAATATCCAGCCGGGCACGCCCCCAAACTTGGACAACTGCTGAAAGATCGTCCTGGCGATGAGCCCGATGCCAAAGATGGCGATCAACTCCTTGGCCCGGCCCAGCGTGATCTTGAACCCATAGATGCGGGCGACGCTCAACACCAACCCCGATTGGATCCCGAGCAGGGGCACCAGGTCGACGATGGGCAACGGCGTCAGGCCGACGACCCCCGCCCCACCGGCGGCCGGCACGATGCGCTGCCAGGCCAGCCGGGCGCGATATTCGGGCATCGCAGCGCCGATGGCGGCCAGCAGTGCGGGCTCGAACTTGGCGATGGCCAGGATGACACGTCCCACGTTGGTGCCCTTGGTGGCCACCGTCTCGATCACCTGGGATGGCTCCAGGCGCAGGTTGCGGGCGGCAGCGTCGCGCACTTTTTCCCGGTCGCGCTTGGGGATCAGGTCGACCTTGTTGAGCACCACGACGAACGGTTTATCGAGCGCCAGCAGGTCGTCGAACAGATCCCGCTCGTATCGCTTGACGCCCTGCGTGGCCTCGAAGACGACCACCAGGAAGTCGGCGCCCTCGGCGGCTTCAAACGCGATCGCGCGTTCCCTCTCGCCCACCTCGCCGACGGCATCCGCGCCGGGCGTGTCGACGAGCGTAAAGAGGCCGGTGTCCGCCTCCTGGTTCTGGCGGGTGGTGCCAGGTACCGGGCCAACCTCCGCCCTGTCCTCCTTGCGGGAGACGAGCTGGTTGTACAGCGTGGATTTGCCCACGTTGGCCGGCCCGACGACGGCGATGCTGCGTTTCGTTCCAAATACCGGCTTGTACTGGTCGAACACGAGCGAGAGGATGTCCTTGAGCGGCTTGACGGCGACGGGAAGCTGGCCGAGCAACGCCTCCGACCGCTCGCGCTGGCCTGGGGACAACCCCTCCCAGACCGGCCGGATGCCCTCCCGCACGGGTTCGGGAAATTCTTCCAGGATATCGTCAACCGTCGTCATCGGAGATTCCTACCTTGACAATGTCGTGTCGCCCTCACAGTGAGGAGTGGAGCATCCCCAGATGCGGAACGGAGGCTGCAAGAGATTCGCACGTGGGCGTGCTCACTCCTCTGAGGCAAATGACTCGACGGGGCCTATACGTTCGCTCCGTCGAACGGTTCGAAAGCCACCCTACGACGATTATACCCTCAAAGAAGCAAGACGGCAATATAGAGCCGGATAGGGGTTTCGACGGGATGAAACAGATAACCCTATACGCAACAACGACCTGGCTCCCTACAAGAGCCAGGCCGTTCTCGACGCCGCTCACGGCGCGGGGGCGCGATGGCGCACCACCCGCCCCGCGACTACCTTACGACCAGCGGCAGGATGCCCTGTGGGCCGGTTTGGTGAACGCGGCGTGGTTGCGAGACAGGATCGCACTCACGGTGCCCCGAGCGACATGTCGACCGTCGCCGTCGCGCCGGTCGAGCCCGGCAGGTAGAACGGCTCGCTCGTGGCGAGCAGCCGGCCTCCCGTAGCGCGGTAAACCGCCCACCGGAACGGCCCTGTGCCCAGGTCGTCCTCCGCGGCCCACCACGTCTTCTCACCGATGGGCGCGTCGCCGTCGCCGAACCGCACGCCGTCCAGCGTCCCCTGCCATCCCTCGACCGCGTGCCATTTTCCCCCGGCATCTTGCCATTGCACGGTGGTCCAAAGCTCCTGCCAGTGGACCGCGGCCCACGGCCAATTCGGCGGAAACTGGGCCCGCAGCTCGATGAAGCCTCCAGCAGGCCGTGAACCGTGACTTGAGCCGGCCGGACAGGGGGGACAGGGGTCGGTCTCGGGTGGCGGAGGGGGAGGGGGCGGAAGCAGGGCCGGCGGCGCGGCCTGCACGATCAATGGCAGCAATGTGGCGATCAACAGCACGCAGACCAACACGGCTGCCCAGAACCTGAAACCTGAAACCTGAGACGTTGAGACTTTCATCGTTTTCTATCCTCTTCAGTTACCGCGATCTCTGTCACTGCCCGGGCAAGGGTGGCAGATTGGTCCTCGAAACATCTTGCGGTCGACCGGTAGCACGGGGCTCCGCGCCAGGTTGTCCCCGCCTCGAGGCTGCGCCGGTTGAATAGACCGGGCCAGCGACGTTGTTGTATGCCCCACCGGCGATCTCGTGGCTCTCCCGCACCGCGCCGTACGTGGTCGCCGCGTTGTAGGCATCCACCTGGGCGTAGACCGGCGTGCCGGCGGGCAGGGGTTCGTCGAATCGGCTCACGGACGGCCAGTAGGTCGCGTCGCCGTAGGTCAGCGTGATCGCCTCGCCCGGCGCCAGCGGCAGCGCGGAGGACACGACGCCCCAGAACATCCCCTGGTCGCCGAGATCGTACCAGAGCTGGTTGACGGCGGAGGGCGCAGGGTGGGGATCGACGTAGACTTGCACCCAGAACTCGTCGGTGACCGGAGCGTCGCCCCGGTTCTTGACCACCACCTGCACGTCGTTGCTGGTGGCTGTGATGCGCTCTACGATCAGGTCCGGTGCGAGGGCATAGTTCTTGCTCATCAGCGGCAGGAAGACGTGGTACAGGTCGCCGACCTCGTAGGCGCCCATGTCCACCGCGGCGCCGGTGATGCGCGGGTTGCCGTCCAGATCGGTGGTGACGCCAGCGGGGACGGCGGTGCTGTCCCCGGCGTCGATGGCGGGCGAGCCGACGCGCAGGCGCAGGTTGTCGTCCAGCGTGCCCGCGATATCGTCGGGGCCGTCGGCATCCACGAACAGTGGGTCGGCGCTGATGTTGCCCGTGCCCGGATAGCCACCCTGGATGTCGCTGTACGTGACGGTGGGGGTGCTGGACGAGTTGTAGATCTGAGGGCCAGAGTCGGCGGTGTTGCCCCACAGGATGCAGTTGGTCAGCGTCGGGCTGCTGTCGTTATTCAACATCCCGCCGCCCACGCCGACGTTGGCGGAGTTGCCGCTGAAGGTGACGTTGGTCAGCCTCGGATTGCTCTGCCAGTTGGACATCCCGCCGCCGTCGGAGGCGGAGTTGCCGCTGAAGGTGACGTTGGTCAGCACCGGACTGCTGCTGTCGTAGTTGTACATCCCGCCGCCGACGTTGGCGGAGTTGCCGCTGAAGGTGACGTTGGTCAGCCTCGGGCTGCTTTTGTAGTTGCACATCCCGCCGCCGTCCTGGGAGGCGGAGTTGCCGCTGAAGGTGACGTTGGTCAGCCTCGGGCTGCTTTTGTAGTTGTACATCCCGCCGCCGTCGTTGCTAATGCTGCCGTAGGCGGAGTTGCCGCTGAAGGTGACGTCGGTCAGCGTCGGGCTGCTGATGGCGTTGAACATCCCGCCGCCGTGGCTGGCGGAGTTGCCGCTGAAGGTGACGTTGGTCAGCGTCGGGCTGCTGCTGGTGTTCAACATCCCGCCGCCTCCGGAAGCGGCGGAGTTGCCGCTGAAGGTGACGTTGGTCAGCGTCGGGCTGCCGTAGTCGTTGAACATCCCGCCGCCGTAGTCGGCGGAGTTGCCACTGAAGGTGACGTTGGTCAGCGTCGGGCTGCCGCCCATGTTGAGCATCCCGCCGCCGTAGTCGTTGGGACAGCTGCCGCTGGCGTTGCCGCCGCTGACGGTGAAGCCATCCAGCACGGCGCTGGCGTCGGCGCCGCTGCCGGTGACGACGTGGTAGGCGTTGTCGCTGTTGTCCCCCGGCGTTCCGACGTCGCCGCTGAGCACCGTCGGGTGGGCGGCCCAATCCCGCTGGCTGCTGACCGTCTCCGTCCCGGCAAAGCCGCCATACATCCCCACGCCGCTCTTCAGTTGGAAGGTGGCGGCGCGACCCGTCCCCGGTGTGTAGGTGCCCCCCGCCACCCAGATCTCGTCGCCGCTACCGGCGACACCCAGGGCAGATTGCAGGTCGGTGAAGGCGTCTGCCCAGGAGGAACCGTCGTTGATGCCGGTGGCGTCCCACTTCACGTACAGCAACCCGGCTTCGTACGCGCCCATGTCCACGAT
>DATKXO010000458.1:0-39613 GCA_035528995.1 Phycisphaerae bacterium
GTGCCCTCCGTGGCACTGTCTGGCATCCCAAGCCTCCATGCTGGCTATGTGCTAGTTGTTCGCTTCACATAACCATATGGAGGCTACTATTTTACGCTCGTCAATTGTCGGACAGCCTCGGACAAGCCGCCCGTGGCACCCAAAAGCGAATGCGGCCGGAAGTGTCACGGTCCCCTTGGCCGGTTTGAGGGTGACTTTTACTTGACGCCCGGGCGTCGCGGGCGTAATTTCCCGGGTGCTCGTCCCGGCGCGGGATGGGCGCAACTCCTTGTGGCTTCAGGTCCCACGCGTTGGGAGACCTGCAGGAGACCATACTATGAACCGACACGGAAGATTGAGCGGCCTTTGCGCGGTGATTGCTGGGTTGGGCCTGTTGACGGCCGTGGCGAGCCCCGGACTGGCCGGTGCGCCGGATGAGGCGAGCTTCTCGCTGCAGAACGTGTACGCCGGTTCGACGGTTCCGAGCGGCCTGCTCGTCCAGGACACCGAGGAGGCGGAGGAGGAGGTCATCAGCGAGGAGACGACCGTCGAGACGTACGAGGGGGGGATGGGCTGGAGCCTGGAAGGTCCGTACTACCTGCGCAGCGCCGATCCGATCGAGCCCGGTGAGATGGAGTTCAAGCTCATCTCGGGGTACTCGACGGCGTCGGACGGCACTGACGACGACACCGGAATCGAGTTCGCCTTCGAGTGGGGCATGATGGAAAACGTCCACATGTACATCGAGACGGGGCTCGAGCTGGGTGACGGCAGCGTCGAGGGGAACGCGGACATCAAGGCTCTGGGGTTCCACACGCGGTTCTGGAAGGAGGACGGGTGGATTCCGGCGGTGGCCATGCGGAACGAGATGCGGATTCCGACAGGGTACCACTCGGACGGCGTGGACTACGAGGGCCGACTGCTGGTTACCAAGTCGATCGTGCCGGACACGCTGCGAGCGCACTTCAACCCGTTCCTGCGTTTGAATAACGGCGACAACGAGCTCGAGGAAGACGAGCACGAGGGGTTCATCTACCTTGGGGAGAACGACGGTGAGCGCGATCCGCGGCACTTCCTGTGGGGGGTCGCGGCGGGTGTCGATTGGCGAGTGGCCGACGACCTGGTGCTGGTGGCGGATTACGTGCACCGTTCGAGCACGCATCGCGGCGACCGGAACCAGCACATCTTCGAGTTCGGCGCGGACTGGAAACTGGCCGAGAACCACATGCTGGCTTTCGGTGGCGAGGCCACGCTGGACGCCGACGGCAACGAGCCCAACTTCGGGATGAAGATCGCGTACATCTTCTCGATCAACACGTTCCGGCTGGACGGGGGGTAGTCGGCGCAGTGTGGACGTTTGAGAGTCAAGGGCCTCGCCGGTCGGTGCCGGCGGGGCCTTTCTAATGCGTGGTGCGGTGGGCGCGGTGTTACGGTGAGGTGGCGGCGGTGGGGAGGTCGTGGGGGCTGTCCGGTTCCTGGCGGTCCCATTCGTAGCGCTGGTGCTCGGCGAGGTAGGCGTCGATCTTGGTGAGCGTGGTCAGGAGCTCGCCGCCTCGGACGACGCGGTAGGAGACGTCGTAGGACATGATGCCCTCGGCGGCCACCTCCTTGAGGGCGTAGCGCCGGTCGCCGAGGCCCCACCTGCCGAAGAGCAGGGTGTTCACGCCTCCGGGCAGGTTGCAGACCTTGCAGGCCAGGTAGGCGAGGGTGCCCTTGTCGAGCATGTCGCCGGGGCGGAGTCGCCAGGCCCGGCGGGCGAAGCCGCGGCGGAGCAACTCGGCGTAGCGCTCGTCGTGCGTGGTGTATTGCTCTTTGCCGTCGGTGACCAGCAGGATGGCGCGGCAGCCTTCCTCGACGGAGACGACCGGCACGGTGGCCAGGTAATGGAGGAACGAGGTGGCGGGCAGGGCGTCGGGGTTCTGGGCGGGCTCGAAGCGGCGGGGGGCGGCGCAACCGGTCAGCATGATGGCGAGCGCGAATCCGAGCAGCAGGAGCGCCGCGCGGGCGTGGAGGTGCCGGGCGGGTGTCACCCGCCGTCGCTCATCTCTTGTTGCCTGACCGGCTCGAATCATCAGAAGCTCCAGGTGACGCCGACCAGCAGGAACGTCCGTGTGGTCCGGTCGTCGAAGGCCGATCCGGGGAAGAACAGGCCGTATCGGGCGGTCCAGAACAGGTCGGTGGTGATCTCCCAGTTGGCGAAGAGGTCGATCTCCGAGCCGAGGTATCCGGACTGGATGTTGGCGGTGAAGTCGGACACGGCCGCGTCGCGGTGGTGTTTCCAATAGAGGTAGACGTCGCTGCCGACCTCCAACCTGTCGACACGGCGGCCGGCGGCGAAGGGGAAGAAGGAGGCCCCGCAGCGCCACACGTGCATGTTCGAGAGACGCGGGGCGAAGGACAGGCCCGTGTCGCGCCAACCGAATCCGATGAAGCCGGTGTCGGTGAAATCTCTGCGGTTGCCGCCGATGGCGTCGGTGGGGCTGTCCAGGCGGCCGGAGTCGCCGCTGGCGAACATGTACTCGAGGGAGGCCCGCGGCTGCGTCGGGGCGTCAAAGAGGTATTCCAGCTCGGTGTCGAAAGCCCAGGCCTGGATCACGTCGCGTTTGGCGAAGCGGCGGTGGCCGTAGCTTCGGCCGGTCTCGTAGACCCATTCGGTGGAATAGCGGAGATTGTCGAGCAGCTCGCCCTCGGAGCCGACGCCGACGCAGAAGGAGTCATAGTCGGTGCCCTGCAACGGGTGGGGGAAGGTGTCGTGGTTGTGGTCGGCCTGCCAAAGGACGTAGGCGAAGGGCTCGTGTCGTTCACTGCCCAGGTATCGGGCCTCGAGGCCGAAGAAGGCGCGGCGGGTGCGCGAGGTGTAGCGGGTCAGGTCGAAATCCTGGGCACTGCCGACGGTCCGCCCGGCGATGCCGCGCAGTTGGAGATCGGCGAACTCGGCCTGGAGTTCGACGTGGTCCAACGGCGTCGAGAGCGCGTATCCGGTTCCGAAGGTCACCAGATCACGGCCGATCTTGAACTGCAGGTTGTAGGACACGTCGCGGTTGGCGTAGGCGGACAGGGCGCGTCGCAGATCGAAGCGATAGAAGCCGCGTTCGAGGTTGGGGCCCTCCCAGTCGTCATCGTCGCCATCGAAGGAGTCGCCGGTGTTGAAGTCGAGGAAGGTGAGGCGGGCGCGGGCGAAGATCTCGTGGGCGCCCCGGTCGATGGTGATGCGGGTCCAGAGCCGGAGGTCGTTACGACGGTAGGTCCGGGAGCTGTTGAGGCCGTCGTCCGAGAGGAAGAGGTGGAAGCTGTACCATCCGCCGTAGTCCAGTCCGACGCGCTGCGTGGCGGGCACGGTGTCGTCGAAGGCCTGTCGGGTCTGCTCCTCGATGAGTCTCTGTTGATTGATGAAGGCGTCGGTTTGGTCGGTGCGGGGCCGGTCCTGAGCGGCAAGCGGGTGGGCAGCCGCGAGGAGCCAGAAGCCGCAGCAGCCCCCCACCCAGACAGGTGAAATCTTACAGTCTGGCACGAAACAGTGCCCCCTTGCCTGCGTCGGCGGCAATGGTGGCACGCGACGGTGCAAATATCAAGGATGAATGTGAGGGCCGCCCGAAAACGGAGAGGCGCTGCAAATACTGGCCCCGTGCCTCTCGGGGAAGAGACACGGGGCCGTTGAAAGGGGACACGACAGCTTCCAATCTTGTATAGGATTGCCAGTCAGGCAAATCAAACGTCACAAGGGAAAACTTTGGCAAAATCCGAACGACTAAATGGTTCTGGTCCGAAAGCCGGATTGGCACGCACAGGGAGGTCAGTTCCGCCCTAAAATGAGGCTTTATGAGAGGCGGCCGCTCCGTAGGATGGCCCAGATCAGCCCGATTCCCAGGATGCCGGCGACCAGGTATCCGACCACACCGAACCACTGCAAGGGGATGCCGAAGATCTGGACGGCCGGGTCCGCGGTCAGGACCAGCGAACTGCCCATGATGATCGCGGCCAGGACGACCGAGAAGGAGATGCGGTTGCTGGAGCGGTCCAACTCGCTCATCAGTTCGCTCAATCGCTCGTGGTGGACGTTGAGCTGCCACTGCCCGCTGGCCAGTTGGCGCAGGGCCGACCGGGCCTGCTGAGGGGCGTCCTTCAACAGGCCGAGCGTGTACCAGGCCGCGACCGCAGCGGAGCGGGCCAGCCGGCCGGGCGACAGCCGCTCTTTGACCAGGTGCTTGAGCCGGGGGCGAAAGAGAGCCACCAGGTCGAATTCGGGATCCAACTGGAGGACGATGCCCATGACCGTGGTGAGCGTCTTGAGGACCAACACCAGGTCTCGCGGGATGGCCACGTCGTGTCTGCGCATGACGGCGGTGGCTTCGTGGAAGATGGAGACGAGGTCCCAGCGCCCGATGGGCTGGCCGTAGTACTTGTCCTCCAACACCCGAAGATCGCGGGCGAACTGGCGGGTGTCGGTGTCGGGGCCGAGGGCGTCCATGTCGGCCAGGATGGCGACGATCAGGTCGGTCTCGCGGTAGATGGCTGCGACGAGGATTCCGACCATGTGGCCGGCCAGCTCGTCGCTGACGATGCCGACCTGTCCGAAGTCGATGAGGCCGACTTCTGCGGGGGGGCACACCAGGATGTTTCCGGGATGGGGGTCGGCGTGGAAGGTGCCGACGTCGAAGAACTGCTTGAGGTAGAGGTCAGCGAGTCGTGCGGCCACGGCTTTGCCGTCGAGTCGGGCCTCGGTGTCGGCGAGGACCGAGGCTACGTTGCGGCCCTTGACCACGCCGAGAGTCAGTACACCAGGCCCGGAGAGGTCCCAGCGTGTCTCGGGGATATGGACGTGGGGCAGGTCGGCCAGGGCGGCTCGCACCCTGGCGGTGCTGGCGGCCTCGTAGGTGAAATCGAGTTCCCGCAGGAGGGTCTGCTCGAGCTCATCGACGAGCATTACCGGGCGGTAGACGCGCAGCTCGGGGAGGAAATGCTCCATCATCTCGGCCAGTGATTTGAGCAGGTGGAGATCCAGGCGGATGGTCTGGTCAACACCGGGGCGTTTGACCTTGACGACCACATCGGCCCCGTCCTGCGCTACTGCCCTGTAGACCTGCCCGATCGAGCCGCTGGCGATGGGCTGGGGATTGAACGATTGATAGGACTGGTCCACCGAGGCGCCGAGTTCCTGGCGGATCAACTCGAGGGCGGCGGAGGTCTCAAAGGGCTCGACCCGATCCTGTAGGGTCTGCAGATCGTTGACGATGTCGATGGGCAGCAGGTCGGGTCGGGTGGTGGCGAACTGGCCGAGCTTGATGAAGGCCGGGCCGAGGTCGTTGCATACCCGGACCAGGCGCGAGCCGATGCTGACGGTTTCGAGTTCCTGCGGCTGGGCGGCCCGTCGCCAGCGCGGGAGGGGCATGAATCGCCGCAGGTTCATGCGGTCGACGATGTGCCCAAAGCCGTGCTGGGTGAGTACGGCGACGATACGCCGCAGCCTCTGGAGGCTACGCACGCTCTTGGCCAATCGGAAAGGTGTCATGGCGCCACCTCCAGATACGCGGACGTGTGTCGTTGCCGGTTGAGCACCATACGCTGTTCCGGGCTTGGGGGGTAGTATAAAGTGTGACGGTAACTCGGATGTGAGAGGGGTGGATTCAGTCGTACTGAGCGGGTGGGGGCGGCGAGATTCCTGTTTTTGGGAGAGTGAACTTGGGTAAGCCTGGTTGTCGGAGAAACGATTTGTCCAGTTTTGTGCTTGCTTTCGCAGTTTACGAGGATTATAAGGGGAATCTGAGGGGATGGTGAGGTGGCGCGTTCCGGTCGGGCGCCTGGATGAGGGCGTGTGTTCGATCGGGGCAATGATTCGTGGGAAAAACGGGTACTGTACCCGCCCAAGTCGTCAGCGGCCGCCTAGAATCGAGAGAGAGGCAGAAAGCCGGAAAGGAACTCGCGCCCGGTCAAGGGTGTGCCGACCCCTATCACGTTGTCGGTGTGTAGGTTGCGAAGAGCGCCGAGTCGTCCGCCGCGGTGGCGGACAACGCTGATCGGGGGCAGATGTCGCGCGTGAGGGGGAAAGGGCAAGGCATCCCCCCGTGCAGGAAGCCACTTCGGGATTCTCCCCAGCCCAGAAGGGGTTTCTTCGGCTATTTGAGGCTTGATTCGTGGTAGCGGAATCAGTACCATAGAAGAACACTGGCCGGAGGTGTTGTGTCGGTGTTCAAAGCGCGCAGCGGTGTCCGTGTAGGTGTCTGACATCTGAAGGAGAAACAGAGAATGAAGGGCATTGTGAGTTTGGCGACACTAGCGGTGGTATGCTGCGCGACCGCGACGATGGGTGCGGATGTGAGCCTACGGGTGACCTGCACGACCCCGTCCCCGGGTCCTAATGACACGGTGGGGTTCATCATCGAAGGGAACGCCAGCACGGGCGACAACCAGGGACTGGCGCTGTTCGGGTTGGACGTGACGGTGACCGGTCCGACGGTGATCGATCACGACCTGGACATGACGATCGCGGCGCCGACCGGGAGCATTGCGACGTACTTCGTGAATCCCGGCGGTCTGACGAACCCGGCCGGTTTCGGCGGGACTCCGACGGGCCCGGCGGATTCGCTGATGCAGGTCGGTGGTGCGGCGAACACGATCAACAACACGTCCCCGCCGGCTGCTCCGACGGCCTGGCCGGTCCCGACCGGGATGGCCCAGGGCGCCTGGACGACGCTGGCCGAGGGGTCGATCGCCCTGTCGGGCGCGACGGACGGGATCCACACGATCACGCTTTCGGATGCCTTCGCGAACGTTTTGATCACGCTGCACGCGACACCGAATTACTGGGAGGTTGCCCAGGCGTCGATCGTTGACGGCGGGATGAGCGACACGTTCACGGTGAGCAGCGTGGTGGTACCGCCGGTGATCGATGCCGTGGCGAGTCTGGTTACGCACGGTGGCACGGAACGGCCGCTGGCGATGTACGAGCTTCCGTTTGGTGAGCCTTCGGAGCCGCGTCTTGCCGGGGTCGAGAAGGTGGAGGTGACGTTCGAGGCTGCCCTGGATCCGGCGACGGTGGTTTTTGGCAACGTGGCCATCAGGGATTCGTTGGGCAACCCGGTAGGGGCGACCGTCGCTGTGACGCCGAGCGCGGGGGACACGGTGGTGACGATCGACATCACGAGCGGTGCCCTGGCCAACGCGGAGTGCTACACGTTCGACCTGAACGGGATGCAGTCGGTGGAGGGCGACGACTTCGTGGCGCCCGAGGATGGTCAGTTCCAGATCATCGCCCTGGTTGGTGACGTGGACCGGGACGCTGTGGTGAGCACGGCGGACAACTCGTCGGTGAAGTCGCGTCTGGGCGCGGCGACGGACGGCACGAACGCGCAGTATGACGTGGACAACGACGGGGCGATTTCGACGGCGGACAACTCGTCGGTGAAGTCGCGTCTGGGAATGACAGCACCCGCCTGTCCGTGAGAACGGCAGGTTTGTCGTAAATTGGTTGGAATGTAAGCGAGTTACGTAGGGGAGGATTGAGGAAGCCCGATCAGCGGAAGCGGGAGAACAGGAGGTAGACACAACGGCAGGAACGAATGCAAGAGGAACTCAAAACTACGTGATGTGGAGACTTGCTGACGGAAAAGGAACCAGCCGTCGTCAGGTCAAGCGAAGGAAAGAGGACCAGAGTTTCGGTTCTGGGAAAGAATACGGAGAAGCGAGAATGAAGCGAGTAGTGCTTTTTGCTTTGAGCGTAGCGCTGTTCGCAGGCGTCGCCAATGCTCAGACTAACCCGGGCACGGCGATGCTCTGGATACAGCCTGCTGGTGGCGGCAACCAGATCAACCTTGTGGAGTCGGAGACCGCCGTCATCCAGCTTTGGATGAACTACAGTAGCACTGGTACGGGGTCTCTTGGGGCGGAGAAGATCAACATCGGCATGGACGGGCAGCTGGACCACCTCGATGCGGCTGGGATCAACTTCGAGGTGGTCGGTTTCAACAGCTTCGGCCCCTGGGGCGTCAATGGCACTTTCTACACCAAGAGCCACGGGCAGTTGGATGAGGCTCCCTATGACAACATTCCGGACTACACGGGCGTGGGCAATCTGGACTGGTACCAGTACCAGGGTACCGTGACCCCGCCGTACAGCAATCAGACCGGTCTGCTGCCCAACGATGGCAACATCCTGCTGGATGAGATCATCATCCATGGTGTGACGGACGGCGGGTCGCTCAACAACCGGGTGTTTTTCGCGGGCGGATTGTTCAGAGCCACTTGGTTCGAGCATTACTTCTACGGCGGCAGCCAGCCTGACTGCTTCAAGGAGCTGGACTTCGCCTTTGGCACAGGCGCCAACAAGACCGCCCCGGTGTACGTGCATGTGACCGTTCCGGAGCCGGCTTCGCTGGCTCTATTGGCGTTTGGCGGATTGGCCGTCATTCGTCGGCGTCGGTAAATCCGGCGCATCGCTCCGTTAACTCGGAGCACTATGAAACAGCACCCCAAACGCAGGGTCGGCCCTGGGCCGGCCCTGCGTCTTGCGCTTTTACCGTCAGGCGGGCCGATCAGGCCCGCAGGGGGCGGCGCCGAGCCGTGTCCGGGCGGCTGGCCCTGCGGCGGTGAGGGACTGGGGCGTCCTGGACGGGCGGAATTGGCTGGACTGGCCGACCTGGGCGACCGTATAAATGCAAGGGACCCAATCGGTTGGTGGGTGCGCCGGGCGAGGGCGAACGAGGCGTCCTTAGTGGAGCGAAGTTGAAGCCGCGAGGCCCGCCCGGCCGATAACGCCTGCGACTGAGCCATGAACCCGGGAGAACAGACGTGAAGCGCGTAAAGCTGATAGCGTTCGCGGTTCTGGTATGTGTGCCCCCGGCCATAGGGCAGGAGGCCACAGTGTGGTTGGCCGTCCCGGACAACCCCGACGCCTCCGGGCTTACGGTGGGGGTGGGGGAGACGGCGGTGATCCAGCTGTGGATGGAGTACGCCGGTGCCGACGACGGCAAGACCCGGCTGATGATCGGGATGGACGCGGCGCTGAACCACCCGATCACCGAGGGGCAGGACTTCGAGGTGGTTGGCTTCAACGACTTCGGTCCCTGGCCGATCAGCGATACGTTCTATCGGAAGAGCCGGGGGCAGTTGGATGAGGCGCCGGCGGACGGCATTCCGGACTACACCGGCGTGGGCAACATCAACTGGTATCAGTTTCAGGGGACGGTGAAACCTCCTTTCACGACCGAGACGGGGCTGTTGCCCGCGGATGTGCCGGTCCTGCTGGACGAGATCGTCATCCAGGGGGTCAGCGAGAGCGTGACCGGCAACACGGTTCTGTTCGCCGCAGGTTTTGCCACGGCATCCTACTTCGAGAACGTGTTCTACGGAGAAGGTTCGGCGTTCAGCGAAGCGGAGTTCGCGTTCGGGCTGGGCGATCCGGGCGCTCTTGGCCGGCCGGCCCGCCCCTTCCTGGTCACCGTGGTGGCCGGCGGCGAAGGCGAGGGCGAAGGCGAAGGAGAAGCCGAGGGCGAGGCCGAAGCCGAAGCCGAAGGAGAGGGCGAAGGTGAAGCCGAGGGTGAGGGCGAAGGTGAAGGGGAACCGGAACCTGACAACGATAACGCCGCTGGGCCCGATGCCGACGGTGACGGGCTGAGCGATGACGAGGAGATCACCCAAGGCACCGATCCGGAGGTTTCGGACAGCGATGGGGACGGGCTGACCGACGGTGAAGAGGTCAACGAGGTGGGGAGCGATCCGCTGGACGACGATAGTGACGACGATGGGCTTCTCGACGGTGCCGAAACGGGGGCGGACGTGGGCACCGATCCACTCAACCCGGACACGGACGGCGACGGGCTTGACGATTTCCAGGACCCGAGTCCGACCGATCCGGCTTCCGGCTCAGGTGACGGTGGCGGCGGCGGCGGCGGCTCTTCGGGGGCGATGTGCGGGCTCGGCGTGCTGCCGGTGTTGATGCTCGGTTTGGTCGGAGCGGCGTTCGTTCGGGGCCGACGGCGCATGCGTCAGGCGGGCGGGTAAGCCCTGTTTCGAGTGGGGACCTGAGGCAGCCGTCGATCGCTCGCGGTTCTAGGGGGGCGGCCCTTCGCTGGTATGCGGAATCGGGGCCGGCTGCATTTCCATTCGCTCCAGTTGTTTTTGGAAGTGTTCCACGCCCGGGCTGTCGGGCGGCAGGGTGGCCAGGACCTTGCGTATCTCGGTCAGGGCTTCGTCCCTGCGGCCCAGGGCGAGCAGTACGTCCACGTAGGTGGCGACGTAGTTGGCCACTTCCGGGCGCAGGGACATGGCGCGTCGAGCACACTGGAGGGCCCTCTGCGGGTTGCGCAAGTCGGCGGGTTCAGCAGTCACGAGAAGATGAGCCAGATCGTTGAAGGCCTGTGCGTTCACGGGAGCGTAGATGACGAGCTGCTTGAGGATCTGGATGGCGCGGCGGTATTCTCCCTTCATACCGTAGAGTTCGGCGGCGCCCGACATGGCGGCGGGGTCGCCGGCGGCGCCGAGGGCGAGGGCTGATTCGTAATACTCCAGGGCGGTCTCGTAGAGACGGGCCTTCTCGGTCTGGTTGGTCTGACGATCGGCCATGCGCCGGACGGCCAAGGCGCCGGTGCGCCAGGCGGGCCAGTAGGCGGGCGCGAGGCGAGTCGCCTGGCGGCAGAAGCGGTGTGCGACATGGAGATCGCCGCGGGCCAGTGCGTTGCCGGCCATCCCGGAGAGGACTTTGCAGGAGGTGGGATTGACGCGGTAGGCCGATTCGTACAGGCGCTGGGGGGAACTCCAGTCACGGTTCCGCACGATGGTCAAATGGCCATACCACAGTCCCATCAAGGGCAGGCCCACGGCGGGCAGGACGGCGAGGGATTTCCAGGCGGATTGCGGATGGGCCCTCGGCCAGCGGTAGGCGAAGTCGGCCGCCAGTCCGATCAGGATGCAGAAGCCGATGGAGGGGAGGTAGAGCAGTCGCTCGCCGAAGATGGTTCCAATCAGCAGGAAGTTGGCCACGATGGCATAGGTCACGGCCGAGAGGGCGATGGCCAGAAGGACGCGGCGTTTGTGCCGGTGGGACAGGAGACAGGCCAGGACGGCGGCAGCCACTACACCCAGGCCGGCCCACATTCGCCAGTCGCCGATGCGGCGCACGGTCTGGATGGCGGCGTAGGAGTAGTCGAAGCAGAGGCGGTTGGGGGCGAGGTGCAGACGAGCGGCCTTGGCCAGTGTGGCGAGCGGCGTGGCCCAACGGGCCAGAAAGACGCTGTCGCCCTCGGTCAGGCCGTCGGCGGGATGGGCGATGGGGTTGTCGAAGTGATCGATGACGCCGGGATCGCCGGTCAGGGCCCCGATGCAGTGGGCCCGCAGGATGAGGTAGAGGGCGATCAGGGCGATCATGGGGAGATAGGCGCGGAGACAGCGGCGTCGCAGGAATCGCGAGAGGTCCGTCACGTCGCCGCGCTGGACGCGCCACCAGTCGAGCAGGGCGACGATGGCGATGAGGGTAACGGCGTTCTCCTTGCATCCCAGGGCCAGGGCCAGCAGAGCGGCGGCGGCCAGGGGGGTGAGCGGTCGGCGTCCGTTGTCCGGGACAGCGTCGCGCCAGTAGAGCAGGGCGGCGCCGAGCATGAGCAGGGTAACCAGCAGATCGGCCCGTCCAACGATGGTGTTGAGCGGCTCGGTGTGCAGGGGGTGGACGGCGAAGGCCAGGCCGGCGGCCAGGGCGGCTGCAAACGAGCCGTACACGCTCCGGACCAATTCGAAGAGCAAGAGACAAACCCCGGCGTGCAGGATGAGGTTGGGGATTCGGAAGGCCCAGGCCTGGTGGCTGAGGGACCAGTTGAGGGCGTAACTGAGCAGGGTCAGCGGTCGGTAGAGGCGGTCGGTGTTCTCGTGTCGCCAGTAGTTGGTGGTGAGCAACTCGCCGGTGCGGAATTCCTGCACGCGCGGGTCGGTCAGAATGATGGAGATATCATCGAAGTGGAACGGGTTGGTCAGGGCGTTGGCGTAAACGGCCAGGCAAGCGATCGGGAGGATGAGGAGGGCGATCAGGTGCAGTCGGGCGCGGCGAGGGGTATGGTCGGTTGGACGGGTTTGCGGTTGAGAGTCGCCGGTGATGGGCGGGGGAGTTCGGGTCATGGTAGGTTCTGCGGCCCTGTGCGGGCGGTCTGCAGGGCGGGGGTAATATAGAAGGTTGCAGGGGTGGACGCAACGGACACGGCGTAATGGAGGGGGCCGAGTGCGGCGCCTTGGCGTGGAGCCGGGAAGGGGTTATACTGGCTTGCGTTGGCGGGGGCCGGTGGAACCAGCGAGGCCGCACGAGGTGCGTGCCCGTTCGGCGGGCGGGATCATTATCTGATGCGTCTGATGCGCAGGAGATGCAGCGAGCGTTGGGGGTTCGTCCTCTGGGCAGTTGCGGCGGGAGCCCTGTGCGGCTGTCCGAGCAGCGAGCCGACAGGCAAGTGGGAGAGCTGGAGCTACGAACAATCAGAGGCGTTGACCACGGCCGAGCAGGTCGAACGAGCGCAGCACGATCAGGGGGATGCCGGGCAACTGAGGGAGGGCCCTTCCAGTGCGCCGGGCGAGATGCCCGGCAACTTGTTGAGCGAGCAGGAGCGGCGGGCGATTCAGGAGCGATACGCCCAGGCGTTGCGTGAGCAGGCCGAGCAGCAGAGGCTGGCGTCGGAATCCGCCCGCCGGGAAGCGGGCCGGGCCGGTGGTGGCGGGCAAGCGGATTGAGTTCGGTCTTGGCCCGGATCGCCGTGGTGAAGCGGCTGGAGCCGGGGTTGGGGGGGTCACTCGGGTGGGTGACTTCGATGAACGAGGCATCAGCGGGTAGAAAGTGAGATACCTCGATGGAGAGCATGATTCAGTTTTCGGTGTTTCTGGTGAACAAGCCGGGCGTTCTTTCGCAGGTGTGTCGGGAGTTGGGCAAGGCCAAGGTGAACATCATCGCCCTGGCGATGATGGACGCGGTGGAGCACGGCGTACTGCGTGTGATCTGCGCGGACCCGGATCAGGCCCGCCCGGTGTTGCGCAAGCTGAACATTCCGCTGACCGAAACGGAAGTGTTGGCGGTGACGTTGGCCAATCGACCGGGTGCGGTGGCCGACGTGTGTGAGCGTCTGAGCGCCTCCCACATTCGGGTCAGCTACGTCTACTGCACGACCGGTGTGCGCGGGGGCAAGACGGTGGCCGTCTTCAAGGTGCCCGACATCAAGAAGGCCACGAAGGTGATCGAGGGGCGCAAAACGACGACCCGTGACATGAAGGTCAAGCTGCGCCGCAGCAAGGTGAAAACCACGCCGCCGCGTCGCGTGCTGGTCCGGCGTTAGGCGCGGACGGCGCGTTCGCGTGACGATCCGGTCGGCCGGGGCCGGCTTCAATTCTCGCCTTTGATGTAACCGAGGGACTCCAGTTTGCGCCTGTCCGCCTCATCCAGCGGGGCCTCAGGCTCGACGATCCTGATGTTCAGGGCGCCGGCGTCGGCCAGCCACTGGCGGAGGCGATCGAATTGCTCCCGGTTCGTGGCCGCGACGTTGTGCTGCTCCTTCGGATCGTCGGTCAGGTTGTACAGTTCGCTGTTCTCGGGATGGTTGTGGTGATAGATGAGTTTCCAGGTCCGGTCCATGGCGCAGAAGAGCAGATCGTTCTGGTGCTCGGGGAGCGCTACGACCCCGCGGGCGAACTCGTCGAGCGTGTTGAGGGCTTCGGCGAAGCCGACTCGCGGCGGCTCCGGGGCACCCTGGATGACGGGCAAGAGGCTGCGGCCCTCCACCGACGCGGGCGTTTCGACGTCCAGTAGCTCCAGGATGGTCGGGGCCACGTCGATACCGCGGACCAGGTCGTTCACGACCAGGTTGGTTGGGCCACCGGGATAGCGAACGATCAAGGGGAGTCTGATCTGCTCCTGGTACAGCAGTCGGTGCTGCATCCAGTTGTGGTCGCCCAGGCCCTGACCGTGATCCGCCACCACCACGATTACGGTCTTGTCGTAGGTGCCCGAGTCCCTGAACCACTGCAATAGTCGCCCCAGGTGGGCATCCATGAAGAACACTTCCGAGTCGTACAGCAGGTGCTTGGCATTGGTCGCGGAGGGCGAGTAGTCCCACCGGTCGGTGACCTCCTTGGGCGGCACCACGTGAGGATCGTGTGGATCGAAGTAGTGGACCCACAGACAGAACGGACGCGGTGCATTGGCCAACCACTTGAGCGTCTCGTTGGTGGTGACGTCCGCCCGGCGCTGCTGGGCGATGGCGGTACGGTGGCGGGCCCAGGCCAGTGTTCCGGTGACCGGCGTGCCGGTGCCGTCGTCGAATCCGTCCATCGACTCAGCGAGGCCGGTCTCGAAAACCTGGAACCCCCAATGCAGGCCGAAGCGGTCAGAGGCGGGATAGGCGCTGATGAATGCGGCCGTCGTCCAGCCCTGCGCCTGGAGGACACTGGCCAGCGTGGGATGCTTGGCGGAGAGGTAATGGCCCGTTGGACCGAAGAAGACCCGCACGTCGTGCTGATAGGGGTTGAGCCCGGTCAGGATGGAGGCGTGGGAGACGGGCGTGATGGCCGATGTGGAAATCGCCCGATCGAAACGCACGGCGTCGGCCGCTAAGGCGTCGAGATTGGGCGTGGTGTTCTTGGGATACCCGTAGCAGCCCAGACGATCCGCCCGAGTCGTGTCCAGCGTGATCAGCAGGACGTTGTGAGCCGACTCGTCCCGCTGGGCGGTGTCCGAGCTCGTCGCGTCGTACGTCCGCAGAAAGACGATGGCTATGACCAGAACGACGACGCCAGGGACGATGCCGGCAATGAGAAGCGTCCTTCTGTTCACCCTGGGTCTCCGAACCGGGAATGCACGTTCAAGCGTGAGGAGCCTAGTGCTACTCCTCCAGAGCGTCAAGAAACTCGGCCAACTCGGGCAGGGTCATCCAGGGTGTCTGGCCGATGCCGCGCGTGAGGAGGAAGCGGCAGCGCAGGCCCTGGGGTGAGTCGCCGAGCGAGTCGAGGTACGTGCGCTGCATGGTCGAACCGGTGAGGCGGGTGAAGTTGGTGGTCATGGTCCATTCGCGGAGCAGGGGGTCGCCGGAATCCAACAGGTCAGAAACGAACTGAGCGTCGGGGGGGCGCGGTGTGTCTCGGTTGGTGAGTACGAAGAGGGCGTACGCTTTGGCGGCGGGCGTTCCACTCTGCAGATCGCGCTCGAGCCCGGCGCGGCTGCGGCGGCCGGCGATAGCCACCGCGCACTCGATCGCCAGGATGAGCAGTAGAGCCGCGTGCAGCCAATAGCCGGGCGATCGGCGTTGCGGCGGGGCCGGCTTGGGGTGTGCCTTCTTCTTCACCGTTTCACCAGACCATTGTCAGGTACTCGATGACCTCGCGGCAGTCGATCCACCACAGGATGGCAAGGACGAGCCAAGCGGCCACGACACAGATGGCAGCGGCCTTCCGCGTCCACCAGGGGCGTCCGAACCCGGCGGCGAAACCGGATGCGGCCACGATCAGGAACGGGTCGATCATCAGCCGGTAGCGGGACATGCCCATCAAGGGGGCGGCGGCGACGGCAACGTAGACCACAATGGTGATGAGCAGCATCCGCCCGGTCGGGTCGCGCAGGGCGAGGAGCAGACCCGGTATGGCCCCGATCAGCACCAGGACGGGCAGGAACACGGCGGCGATGAACAGGGGACGGCGGAGGCCCGGTTCGGCCAGCACTCCTTGATAACGCCCCAGGCCGTAGTGTCGCAGGAAGAACGACGTCGGTGCGACCCAGTCGGCCACGCGCTTGACGCGACTTCTGGCCGTGTAGCCCGGGTGTTGCCGGGCGAATTCCAGGCCCTGTTGCGTGCTGCGCGTCAGACGGTCGATGATGTTGGGCTTGTTGTCCGGGAGCCAGGCGGGCGGGGGATCGCCGACGAGCAGTTTCTGAAGGCTATCGTTGGCTTCGGCGAGTTGAGGTCGGTGCCGGCTGGGGTAGTCCAGGTTGTAGTAGTAGGCGTTGAGGCCCATGTAGACGTTCTTGCCCAGCGTGGCCCCGACGGGGACGAAGCGCCCGTAGACCTCGTGGTTCCGCAATGTCCACGGCGCGACCACGACGGCGACGGACAGCACGAACAGCACGGCGGAGGACAGCCTGTTTTGCAGGGAGAGGCGGGTGCGGCGGAGAATCACCAGAACGCAGAGAACGGGGCACAGGTAGAGAGCCACTTCCTTGATGAGCAGGCCGACGCCGAAGAGCACACCGGCCCCGAGCAGGCGGAACGGGTGGGTGTCGGCGTCCTCGGCCTCCTGCCACCAGATCAGAAAGAGATAGACTGAAGCGGCAAAGACGGCGAGGAAGATCGTTTCGGGCCAGAGGTAATGCGTAAAGCCGATCAGGGGCAGGTAGCAGGCCCAGACGGCGCCGGCGATGACAGCGGCTCGCCGGTTGAAGAGCCGCAAGGCGGTCAGCATGATGACGGCGCCCAGCAGGCCGGAGACCAGGACCTGGAAGAGCTTCAGGGCGAACACGCCACCGGCACCAAACCAGTCGAGGGCGACGGCCACCACAAAGGGGTAGGCCGGCGGCCAGAGGTAATAGACGGCGTCGCTGTAGAAGCCGAAGTGATTCCAACAAGCCGCCAGGTAGAGGTAGTTCGATTCATCGGCGTGAGGCTGGAGGTCACCGGCCAGGAGGAGAACGATCAAGCGAACCGCCACGCCCAGAAGGGTCAGTGCGACGAGCCATCCGGGGAAACGAGACCCGGTCCGGGTGGCAGCCGGTTTTCTGCTGCGTGTGCCCATAGAGCCGACCAACGGAGGCGCCCATTCCCACCGGACAGCGGCCGGGCGGGGCGCCGGACCGTCTGCACGGTGATTCTATAGTCATCGGCAGCATCCCGAAACGCTTGGCATGGGCGGTGGACCGGCGGCGAGTCACGGCGGGATCGTCGGGCATTCGCGGAGGGTCAGGTGCGTCTGGTGGACGCGACCCACTGGATCAGCAGCAGGGCGACGAAGGTGGTGGCCGCGGACGCCCAGCCGTAGGCGATGCGGCGGTTCAGGTTGGAGGGCGTGGTGTCCACGTGGCGGGAGATGAGATGGACGGCTTCGGGACGGACCGGGATTTTGCGTTGTTCCCGCAGCAGCGTCAGGGCGTCGCGGGTCTGCGCGATCTCGGTTTCGATCTCCAATGCGCGCCGCGCCGCCGCCTGGCCGGTCGCGGTGGCGCTGACGTAGTCATCGGCCAAGGGTGTGACGCTGTCGATCCGGTCCTGGAGCGCAAAGATGGCCTCGAGGGCGACCCGCTCGCGGACCCGCAACTCGGTGCATCGTTGTTCCAGCTCGGCGATCCGGTCGTCGCGTTCCTTCTGGGCCTGCTGCCGGGCCTGCTGCTGGAGGCCCTGCTCGATCTCCTGCAGCCGGAGCTGTGTTCGTCGAGCCAATCCACGTGCGGCCTGGACGGCGGCAGCGAGGCGGAAATTGGCGCCGGTGCGCACGCTGGAGGCGGCGAACTCGAACTGATGATGCGCGGTCTGGAGCACGTGAAAGGCGCGGGTGAGGTCGGCCACCAGCACGTGGTGGCGAGCCTGATCATCCGACAGTTCGTTGAGTTCGCGAACCTGATCGCGGACGGTGGTCAGGGCGGCGGAGGCCTCGAAGAGGAAGTCGCCCAGGAGGTCGGTCACCCGCTCCTGCCCGTCGAGCACGCGGGCAGCGGCGGGGTCCAGGTCATCCTGTTGCAGGGCGACGAACTCCCTGGTCCAACCCTGGGCGAACACGGCGAGCCGGCTGCGGTAGTCGGCTGCGGCCTGGATGGCCCGTTCCAGCGTGACCCGGTGAGCCCCGGTGGCTCCGGCGGTGTGCGGGTCCTGCCCGAGCTGCTCGAGTGCGGCGGCGGCGGCGATCAGCTCGTCGAGCAGGGGGGAGGCCTCCTGCCAGGTTTCGAGGAGCTGGGCCCGGGCGGCAGCCAACTGGACCCGCGTTTCGGCCCGGTCCTGCTGGAACTCGACTTCGGCGAGCAGGGCCCGTTCGCGCAGTGCGGGGTTGATGGGCGGGCGTTCGGGCAACGGTTTGGCCCGCAACTCGTCGAGTTCGCGCGTGGCGGCCGTCAGCCGGCCGTGCAGCTCATTGTGGGTCCGCCGGTGTCGGCCCAGGTCCCGGCGGGCCGAGTCGCGTGCGACCTTCGGATCGTCGCCGGCGGTCCGTGATCGCGTGTCGTGCGCCTGGCGCGTTGCCTGGGACAAGGTGCCCTCGAGGCGGGTGAGCCGGTCCTGGAGGATCCGCTCGCCCTCGGTGGGGTTGGCGCGGGCCGCCTGCGCGGCCCGCTCGAGCCGCTCCATGAACCGATCGGTCAACTCGGAGAGGGCAGCCTGACCTCTGTCCGCGTCGTTGGTCTGGATGTCAAGGCGCAGGGTTCCCAGGGCGGAATCGGCCGAGACGCTGGAAGTGACGCCGGAGCCGAACTCGTCCGAGGAGAACAGTTCGGCGGCGCATTCGAGCAGGTGCGTTCGATACGCGGGCGTGGCGTCGGCGTCTTCCTGCTGGAGATCGACGGAGAAGACGACGGTGCCGCGGTGCTCGAAGGGTCCGACGAGCACGACAGCGGTGCCGACCAGGGTGGACACCAGAACCAGGGGCACGATGCGGAGGCTGCCCATTGCGGTGCCGGGCTGGCGGCGGCGGAGCGCGTAGCCGGCTGTGGGCTCGCGGAGGTCCGACGGCTCGCCCTGTGGTCGGGCGGCGGCAGTGGACCCGGCGGACGCGCCAGAAGTGCCCTTGGGGCGCTTACGGCGTCCGCGTCCGGTCGTGGTAGGAGACACGTCAGCAGCCCCTTCGTGCTTCACGACAACCGGGGACCTTTGGCGGAATTCCGGGGCGAGCACGGCCGGGCCTGGTGACTGTCGCGGAGGGTGGGCCGCGTCCGGGGGCCGCCGAACGGTGTCGGCAGACAGCAACTCCCGGCTGATTGGCTTCGCATGACTGGAGAGACTCCGTGGCGTGTCGGTTCTGAGAGGGTCCCGGATGTCCGTGGGGAGGATTGTACCGTGGAGGCGTATGGTTCACAAGCATGCTGGAGGGAGGACGGCGGAGGTCAACTGTTAGTTTAGTTATTTTCTCAAGGTTTTGGGATGGGGGCTGGCGGCGGCACCCTCGTGGGAGGGCGTCGCGGATTTTTGCGTTTGACAGATTCGTAAACGTTTCTATACTCGCCAAGTTCCAGGTGCGCTTGCTGCGCGGGGTAGCAACCTAACCTGCGGGCGAGACGGTACTTGGGCGCCGGGCGGCGTTCATCCAGGGGCACTACGGGTGTCTGGCGCGCGATCGAGACGCCAGGACAGAGGGCGTTCCGACGCGGCAGGTATGCTTCGTCGGTACCGAGGCGCTGCTGTAGCTCAGTTGGTAGAGCGCGTCCTTGGTAAGGACGAGGTCATGGGTTCGAGTCCCATCAGCAGCTTCCTGTCGGTGGTACAAACGCCTAGTGCGATGGTGCGTGGCGTACTGTGCCGCGCGGAGCGCGAATGGCCAGGCACCGAGACTGCGGTCAGGCCCGCCGGTGTACGAGGGAGTCTGAAGGCCTTTGCGGCCATGTCGGTGGGGCTGTTGGCTCGCCAGTTCCGCCCCCGGTAGCGTCGAGCGAGCGAGATTGAGCAACGCAAGAAAGCGGACCAACACACGAGTGGAGGACTGTGACGGATGGCCAAGGAGATCTTTCAGCGAACCAAACCGCACGTGAACGTCGGTACGATCGGGCACGTTGACCACGGCAAGACGACATTGACGGCGGCGATCACCTTCGTGCAGGCCAAGAAGGGCCTGGCCAAGGTGCAGACCTATGACGAGGTCGCGAAGGCGTCGGAGGCCCATGGGCGTCGGGATGCCACCAAGATCCTGACCATTGCCACGGCCCACGTGGAATACTCGACGGAAAAGCGGCACTACGCCCACATCGACTGTCCGGGTCACGCCGACTACGTGAAGAACATGATCACGGGGGCGGCCCAGATGGACGGGGCCATCCTGGTGGTGTCGGCTTCGGACGGGCCGATGCCGCAGACCCGCGAGCACATTCTGCTGGCCCGGCAGGTCAACGTCCCCTACCTGGTCGTGTTCCTGAACAAGTGCGACCTGGTGGACGATCCGGAGCTGCTGGACCTGGTGGAACTGGAGGTGCGCGAGCTGCTGAACAAGTACGATTTTCCGGGGGACGACGCTCCGGTCGTTCGGGGCTCGGCCCTGCCGGCGCTGAACAACCCGGACGATGCCGAGAAGAACAAGTGCATCCAGGAGTTGCTGGACGCGGTGGACGAGTTCGTGCCGGAGCCGGTGCGCGACATCGACAAGCCCTTCCTGATGTCGGTAGAGGACGTGTTCAACATCAAGGGCCGCGGCACGGTGGCGACCGGTCGTATCGAGCGCGGGCTGGTCAAGGTGGGCGACAAGGTGGAGATGGTGGGCATCAAGGACGAGGTGACCACCACCACGGTCACGGGCGTGGAGATGTTCAACAAGACGCTGGATCAGGGCGTTGCGGGGGACAACGTGGGTTGTCTGCTTCGCGGCGTGGAGTTCAGCGCCAAGAAGAAGGACGTGGAGCGCGGCATGGTCCTGGCGGCGCCCAAGACGATCACGCCGCACACCAAGTTCGAGTCGGAGGTGTACGTGCTGACCAAGGAGGAGGGTGGGCGGCACACTCCGTTCTTCAACGGCTACCGGCCTCAGTTCTACTTCCGCACGACGGACGTGACCGGCTCGCTGAACCTGCTGGGCGGCGCGGAGATGTGCATGCCGGGCGACAACATCACCATGTTGGTGGAGCTGGGCAAGGCCATCGCCATGGAGCAGGGGCTGCGTTTTGCGGTTCGTGAAGGCGGGCGGACGGTGGGCTCGGGCGTGGTCTCGAAGGTGCTGGAGTAGGGGCGAGACCGGCCGGCGAACCGGCGGGTCCCGATTCCGATAGCGAGGGGCACTCATGGCCAAAGCGGCGAAGCGAGAATACGTCTGGCTCCAGTGTAAGGAGTGCAACGACCTGAACTACCGGACCTCGGTCAACGTGATGGGTGGGGTGCCCAAGCTCGAGCTGAGCAAGTTCTGCCGGCGACAACGCAAGCGGACCGTTCACAAGATCAAGCGCAAGTAGCTTATCGGTGGTCTGGAGGAGTGTAGCTCAACTGGCAGAGCACCGGTTTCCAAAACCGGCGGTTGGGGGTTCGAGTCCCTCCACTCCTGTGGCAGGAGGGGTCCTGCGGCAGGAACGCGGTGGGACCGCCGGGCGGGTGATCGGGGGAGCGGAGGTTCCGGTCGGAGCGGGGGCGAGTTAAGGCGATGGGCGAGTCACCGGTGGGAGACAGTGCGAAGCCCGAGTCGGGCGTTGGGTCGGCCGCCGTAGCCGCGCCGGGCCTGCCGCGCGAATCCAGGAAGCAGGCACAACGCGGGGGTTCAGCGAGGAAGATGGGCGAGAGCAGCGACTCGGATCGCAAGCGTGGCGGCCCACAGGCCCGCCGTTCGCCGTTGCAGGTGTACAAGCGGACGCAGGGCACGTACACCCGGTGGGGCACGTTCGCCGGCAGCGGCATTCTGATCCTGGCGGGGGCGCATTTCGTTCACGAGCAGCTATCGGTCTTCGTGGACCCGGCGAAGACGTACACGCTGTGGATCCAGAAAGGGATCCCGCTGATGCTGATCGCCGGGTTGGGCCTGCTGGTGTACTGGATCGCGTTCGTCAACCGGAAGGCCTGCGACTTCATGATCGCCACGGAAGGCGAGATGAAGAAGGTGAACTGGTCGTCGCGGCGCGAGATCGTGGGCTCGACCAAGGTGGTGATCGCCTTCACGCTGCTGCTGACCCTGATCCTCTTCGTGGTGGACATGATCTTCATGATGTTCTTCTCCTGGATCGGCGTGCTGCGTGAGGCACCGTCGCTCTGGCAGTTTGTGACCGGGGGTGGCACGTGAGCGATACACCGCCGCTATGCGCCCCGGGGATGCACTGGTACGTGCTTCGGGTGGCGTCGAACAAGGAAGAGCAGGTTCGCGACGCACTGACCCGGAAGGTGAAGATCGAGGGGCTGGAGTCGCGGATCGGGCGCATCCTGGTGCCGACGCTCAAAGAGCGGCGCATGAAGGCCGGACAGGCGAAAATCCACGAGCGAAAGCTGTATCCGGGCTACGTGTTCGTGGAGATGGCCTGCGAGGAGGACGGCTCGATCGACGAGAAGGTCTGGTTCATGGTCAAGGAAACGACCGGTGTGGGGGACTTCATCGGTTCGGAGGGCAAGCCCACGGCCATGCCGGACCACGACGTGGTCGGGATGCTGGCGGCCTCGGAGAAGGCCGAGGAGGAACCGACCCTGAGCGGGTTGGACTTCCACAAGGGTGACATGGTCAAGATCACCGACGGGAGCTTCGAGAGCTTCGAGGGCGAGGTGGAAAGCGTTGACGCGAAGCGGGGTACGATCACGGTGGTGCTGACCATCTTCGGGCGATCCACTCCGGTTGACGTCGAGTACTGGCAGTTGGAGAAGGTTTCCTAGGGTCGTGGCGTCGGCTGAGCGAACCGGGCCCGTGTGGCTGGAGTTCGGACTTTTCCATGGCAAAGAAAGAAGTGACGGTGGTGTTGAATCTGCAGGCCCCCGGGGGGCAGGCCACACCGGGTCCGCCGATCGGGCCGGCCCTGGGTCAGCGCGGCGTCAACATCGGTCAGTTCGTGCAGCAGTTCAACGCCGCGACGGCGAGCCTGAACGGGATGCCGGTGGGCGTCTCGATCACGGTGTATGCGGACCGTTCGTTCACCTTCCAGGTGAAGAGCCCTCCGGCGGCGGTGCTGCTCAAGGACGCGGCGAAGCTGGAGAAAGCCAGCGGCACAGCGGGGAAGGAAACGGTCGGGGCGGTGACGCAGACTCAGGTCCGTGAGATCGCGGAGCGCAAGATCGCCGACCTGAACGCGGCGTCACTGGAGGCGGCCTGCCGGATGATCGAGGGGACGGCCCGATCGATGGGCATCGAGGTGACGGACTGACCGGGCCGAGATCGGCGCCGCACTGGAGAGCAGCGGGATGCCAACCAAGAGCGTTCGCTTCAAGAAGCAGGTCGAGTTGGGCAACAAGTCCGGGGAGCCGGTGCCGGTCAATGAAGGCATCGCCCTGGTCAAGAAGATGGCGGCCGTCAGCGCCGACCGAAGCTACAAGAACGGCCGGAAGCGCAAGGCGGTGGACCAGACGGTGGAGATCGCCGTGCATCTGGGCATCGACCCGCGTCAGGCGGATCAGATGCTGCGCGGTTCGATCTCGCTTCCGAAGGGCACCGGCCAGACCCAGCGGGTGATCGCGTTCTGCGACGGCGATATGATCGAGCAGGCCAAAGAGGCCGGTGCGATCGAAGCCGGGATCGACGAGCTGATCGAGAAGATCTCGAAGGGCTGGACGGACTTCGACGTGGCCATCGCCCATCCGCAGATGATGGGCAAGGTGGGCAAGTTGGGGCGGGTGCTCGGGCCGCAGGGCAAGATGCCCTCACCGAAGACGGGGACGGTCACGCCTGACGTTGCGACCGGGGTGAAGGAGTACACCGCCGGGAAGCTGGAGTACCGCAACGACGCCGGTGGGAACATCCACCTGCGGGTGGGGAAGGTGAGCTTCTCCGACGAAGACCTGCAGGAGAACATCGAGGCGCTGCTGGATCACCTGTTGAAGATCAAGCCGGCCACGGCCAAGGGAACGTATGTGCAGAGCGTTCACCTGTCGGCCCAGCAGACACCGTCCGTGCTGGTGGCGGTGGGCTAGGGCCGCCCGCGGGCCTGAGGAACGAGAGGAGCCGGAACGAAGGATGAGCAAGCCAGTCAAAGACCTGATCGCCTCGTCGTTCAAGTCGCACTACGAGGGCGTTCAGGACGCCTGCGTGGTGGATCTGACGGGTCTGGACGTGCAGCGCACGCAGCAACTTCGGAGTGACCTGCGGAGCAAGTCGATGCGTTTGCAGGTGGTCAAGAACTCCCTGGCCCGTCGGGCGTTTGCCGGGAGTCCGCTGGCGCCACTCGGGGAGCGGCTGCGTGGGCCTTGCGCTCTGGTCACCGGTGGTGACTCGGTCATCGAGGTGGCCAAGACTCTGGCGCACTGGGCTAAGGAGCTGGGCGACATCGCCCTGAAAGAGGCGATGGTGGATGGTGACCCGGCGCTGCTGACGGTGCTCGAGGTCTCGCGGATGAAGAGCCGGCACGAGCTGATCGGCGAGGCGGCCATGCTGGTCTCGTCGCCGGGACGGGCTCTGGCCGGCTGCGTCGGGGGACCGGCGAGGCGGATCGCGGGCTGCCTGAAGGCGCTGGCGGATCGGGAGGAAGCGGCCTGACGCGCCGGGGCATAGGGCTTGGCCGTGGAGGCGTTTTGGTAAACGATTGAAGCGCACGGAGCGAGTGGTTCGCATCGGCGAATGAAATGGCCCGCGTGTGGCGGGCCGCCTGTCGGTCCGGCGAGCGAAACTGAAGGAGTCTGGGGTAATGGCAGAAGCGCCTGCTAAGGAGTTCAGTCCGGAGATCAACGAGCTGGCCGAGAAGCTGGTGAGCCTGAGCGTCAAGGACGCGCAGTCCCTGGTCGACTGCTTGAAAGAGCAGCACGGCATCGAGCCGGCGGGTGGCGTGGTCATGGCGGCCGGCGCCGGCGTTGGGGAGGCACCGGCCGAGGAGGAGAAGACCTCCTTCGACGTGATTCTGGCAGCCATCGGCGATAAGAAGATCCAGGTGATCAAGGTGGTGCGGTCGGCCACCAGCCTGGGGCTCAAAGAGGCCAAGGACCTGGTGGACAGCGCGCCCAAGGCGGTCAAGGAAGGGGTGTCGAAAGAGGACGCCGAGTCGCTCAAGAGGGAGCTGGAAGAGGCAGGCGCGGTGGTCGAGATCAAGTAGCCCCGGTGGGCGTCGATGCAGGATCGACGTTCCGCCGTCACCCTCCGCGAGGCGAGACAGCCCGAGGATTTCGGGACACTCGGTGCACACAGAGGCCTCGCACACCGGCCCGCAGAGATGTGGCCGGGTCGATGTCCCCCATGAACTGAGCGGCCCAGAGTGGGTCGAAGGCAGAGGATGGGGCCTGCGCGCAGCGTGATGGCGTGTGGGTGGCAGCCTCCGGTTGGCGCCGGTTTGTGGCGGTGGCCCGGGGCTCATGGGCGAGTAGGTGGCGAGCCTCCGGTCGCCCGAGGAAAGGACGAGTCCCATGGTCGAAACGCGTCCGGTGAGGAGCTTCGGCAAGGTGGGCGACGCGGTCGAGGTGCCCAACCTGATCGAGATTCAGACGAAGTCGTACACCCGCTTCCTGCAGACGGAGGTCGATCAGGATCAGCGCAAGAGCGTCGGGCTGGAGGCGTTGCTGCGCGAGGTGTTCCCGATCGAAAGCTACGACGGGAGCATGGCTCTGCACTACGTGAACTACGAACTGGGCAAGCCGCGTTACACGGCGGACGAATGCCGCCAGCTCGGCCTGACCTACGGGATGCCCTTCCACGTGCGCGTGCGGCTTCTGCGCAAAGGTCACGAGGAGATCCAGGAAGACCGGATTTACCTGGGCACGATGCCGGAGATGATCGGCGGCGGTGAGTTCATCATCAACGGGGCCGAGCGGGTCATCGTCTCGCAGTTGCACCGCAGCCCGGGGGTGGACTTCATCAAGGAGCAGGCCGAGGGCGACCGGGCCCTGCACGCGTGCCGGATCATTCCCGAGCGGGGGAGCTGGATCGAGATCAACGTGACCAAGCGCGACGTGCTGGCCGTGCGGATCGACCAGTCGGGCAAGATACCGGCCACCACGTTCCTGCGGGCCATGGACGAGCGTTACTCGACGGACGAGTCGATCGTGACGGAGTTCTACGGCACGAAGACGGTTCGGGCGTCGGCCCTGAAGCCCGAGATGTACTCGGTGACGACCATCATGGACGAGGAGGCCGACGAGGAGCTGGTCAAGGCGGGGTGCCAGATCGGCGACGCGGTGACGCGGATCCAGAACTCGAAGATCAAGCAGGTGCAGGTGATCGGCAAGGTGCTGGACCCGCTGTTGCTGAACACGCTGGCCGAGGACACCAGCAGTTCGCACGACGAGGCGTTGTTGAAGATCTATGCCCGTCTACGTCCGGGGAACCCTCCGCAGTTGGACAAGGCCCGGAAGCTGTTCACCGAGAAGTTCTTCGATGAGAACCGTTATCGGCTGGGGAAGGTGGGTCGGTTCCGGCTGAACCGCAAGCTGCAGCTGGGTGACGACGGGGCGATGGTGCTGCGGGTGGAGGACCTGGTGGCCTGCCTGAGGTACCTGCTGTTGCTGCGGACGGGGGAACCGCAGTACGCGGTGGACGACATCGACCACTTGGGCAACCGTCGGCTGCGGACGCTGGATGAGCTGGCCGCCGACGAGCTGCGCAAGGGATTCCTCAAGCTGCGCCGCACGGTTCAGGAGCGGATGAGCCTGCGCGAGCCGGATCAGTTGGGTCGTCTGGCCGAACTGGTCAACAGCAAGTCGATCAGCTCGGCGATCGAGTTTTTCTTCGGGCGTGGGGAGCTGTCCCAGGTGGTGGACCAGACCAACCCGCTGAGCCAGCTCACGCACGAGCGTCGGCTGTCGGCGCTGGGCCCGGGGGGTCTGAACCGCAAGCGGGCCGGATTCGAGGTCCGCGACGTGCACATCTCGCACTACGGTCGCATCTGCCCGATCGAGTCTCCGGAGGGGACCAACATCGGTCTGATCGCCTCGTTGAGCATCTACAGCACGGTGGACGACTACGGCTTCCTGATCACGCCGTACCGGAAGGTGGAGAAGAGCGGGCGGGTGGCGGCGGAGCAGACCTTCCTGCGGGCCGACGAGGAGATGCGTTACATCCTGGCACCGCCCGAGGCCTTGGTGCCCGGCGAGAGCAGGTTGCGCGAAGGACAGACCATCGTGCGGGCCCACGGAGAACTCTCCCAGGCCGACTCCTCCGCGGTCAGCTACGTGGACATCTCTCCGAAGCAGACGGTGGGTGTGTCGGCTTCGCTGATCCCGTTTCTGGAACACGATGACGCGAACCGGGCGTTGATGGGCTCGAACATGCAGCGGCAGGCGGTTCCGCTGATTCGAACGGACCCGCCGGTGGTGGCCACGGGCATGGAGAAGGCGGTGGCCCAGAACAGCGGCATGGTGGTGCGGGCCGACAAGCCGGGGAAGGTGACGTTCGTGGACGCCCATCGGATCGTGATCAACAACACGGACGAGTACGAACTGCGGAAGTTCCAGGGGCTCAACGAGCGGACCTGCCTGAATCAGAAGCCGTTGGCCCGGGTAGGCGACCGGGTGAAGCAAGGGCAGATCATCGCGGACGGCCCGGCGACGATCAACGGGGAGCTGGCCCTGGGCATGAACGTGCTGGTGGCCTTCCTGACCTACGACGGCTACAACTTCGAGGACGCGATCCTGATCAGCGAACGGTTGGTCAAGGACGACACGTTCACCAGCATCCACATCGACGAGTACGAGGTGGAGATTCGCGAGACCAAGCTGGGGCGGGAGGAGTTCACCCGCGACATTCCGAACGTGGCGGAGCGTGCCCTGCGCAACCTGGACGCCGGCGGCGTGGTCCGCATCGGCACGCGCGTGGTGGCCCGTGACATCCTGGTCGGCAAGGTGAGCCCCAAGTCGAAGAGCGAACTCTCGCCGGAGGAGAAGCTGCTGCACGCGATCTTCGGGCGGGCGGGCGAAGACGTGAAGAACGAATCGCTGGAGCTGCCGGCGGGTGAGGAGGGCATCGTCATCGATGCCAAACGGTTCAGCCGCCGGGTGCACATGACCGAGGAGCAGCGTCGCGAGCTGGAGCGGGAGATCAACGAATGCGCCACGGGCTTCAACGAGCGGATCATCACCTGCTTCAAGCAGTTGTGCGACGAGCTGGAGCAACTGACCGAGCAGGAGATAATCGACCCCAACACGCGCCAGAAAGTGGGTCACAGCGACCTTACGGAGGTGATCCTGGAGCAGATCGAGAGCTTCGGGGATCAGGTGGCGACGCGGAACCTGCGCTGGATCCGTCCGGCGTCGGCGCGGGAGGAGGCCTTCAAGGTGATCGACCGGTTCTGGCCGCGGCTCACCGAGCTGATGGAGGAGCGCGACCGGAAAGTGGATCACATGAAGCGTGGAGACGAGCTGCCCAGCGGCGTGCTGGAAATGGTGAAGGTGTACGTGGCCACCAAACGGCAGCTCTCGGTGGGCGACAAGATGGCCGGTCGGCACGGGAATAAGGGCGTCATCGCCCGCATCCTGCCGGAGGAGGACATGCCCTTCCTGGACGACGGGACGCCGGTGGACATCCTGTTGAACCCGTTGGGGGTGCCGTCCCGGATGAACGTGGGGCAGATTCTGGAGACGCACCTGGGGTGGGCGGCGCACATTCTGGGCTTCCAGGCGGTCACTCCGGTGTTCGACGGTGCCGGCGAGGCGGAGATTCACCGGACCGTCGAGGAGGCGAACAAGCACGTGACAGCCCGGCGGGCGGATTCGCAGGCCGTGGCGGCGGCCGGACGCACCCGCGAGGTCCTGACCTGGATGCCGCCGGGCGGGAAAATGACGCTGTATGACGGTCGCACGGGGGAGCCGCTCGATGAGCGGGTCGCCGTGGGGTTCATGTACCTGCTGAAACTGCACCACCTGGTGGACGACAAGATCCACGCCCGGGCGACGGGTCCGTACAGCCTGATCACGCAGCAGCCGCTGGGGGGAAAGGCCCGCACGGGTGGGCAGCGTTTCGGCGAGATGGAGGTATGGGGCCTGGAGGCGTACGGCGCAGCGTACGTGTTGCAGGAGCTGCTGACGGTGAAGAGCGACGACGTGGAGGGTCGGACGAAGATCTATGAGTCGATGGTCAAGGGGCAGAACACGCTGGAGGCCGGTACGCCGGTGTCTTTCGACGTGCTGTGCAACGAGATCAGGGGATTGGGGCTCAACATCCAGATGGAGAAGAAGAGGGTGATCTAACGACTGCACCGCGGGCAGGTCCCGATGGTGGAGAGCACGGCATTATGGCCAGCAGGATCCAGTACGACTCGGCGACGATGCCGGAGGCGAGCGAGCTCCGGCGGTTCTACGATCGCCAGCATCACGCCACGACGAACTCGGAAGAGAAGCTCCAGGCGATGATGAGCAGGACGTTCTGTCTGGTGACGGCTCGAAAGGAAGGCGAGATCATCGGTCTGGCGCGTGGCGTGACGGACGGTCTCCGCGGTCAACTGGTGGAGTGCAAGCTGGATCCCGCGTTTCAGGGGCCGGCCTGCGTGACCCATACGGATGGTCGGATCGAGCACGATTCGGCGGGCATCGCCCGGGAGATGGCCCTGAGGGTCATCGACGCGTTCCGCCGTGCCGGGGTCGAGCGGGTGGACGTGATGGCCTACGGCACGGAGGTCGATTTCTGCGAGGAGCTGGGTTTCAAGCGGACACCGGGTGTGGTGGCGTTGCAGTTGAACCCGGCCGACGCTCCGACGCCGTCCAGCCCGGAGTAGGGGGTCTGGGGCTCGGGAGCGGCCCCTTGGGAATGATCGTTGCCCGCGGCGGCAGCGGGCCGACGAGTTGGGGTTGTTATCGCCGGCGAAGGAAGGACTCGGGATATGATGGACAACATCTATGACCGGATCAACGACTACGGCAGCGTGAAGATCTCGTTGGCTTCGCCCAACGACATCCGCAGCTGGTCGTTCGGTGAGGTCAAGAAACCCGAGACGATCAACTACCGCACGTACCGGGCGGAGAAGGACGGTCTGTTCTGCGAACGGATCTTCGGCCCGGACCGCGACTGGGAGTGCGCCTGCGGCAAGTTCAAGGGCACCAAGCACAAGGGGATCATCTGCGACCGCTGCGGGGTGAAGGTGACGCACTCGCGGGTGCGGCGCAAGCGGATGGGGCACATCAACCTGGCGGCCCCGGTGGTGCACATCTGGTTCTTCAAGGCCATGCCGTCGCGGCTGGGGGCCCTGCTGAACATGAAGACCAGCGCCCTGGAGAAGGTGATCTACTTCCAGGACTATCTGGTGGTAGAGCCGGGCGAAACGCCGCTGAAGCTGGGGCAACTGCTGACCGAGGAGGAGTACCGAGCGGCACAGGAGAAATACGGGAGCAGTTTTACGGCCTCGATCGGTGCGGAGGCCGTCAAGGAGATGCTCACCCGCCTGGACCTGGACCTGCTGTCGGGCGAGCTGCGCGAGGAGCTGCTCAAGACGGGCAGCAAGCAGAAGCAGCGCGACCTGGCCAAGCGGCTCAAGATCGTGGAGGCCATCAGGGCCTCGGAGAACGACGCCTCCTGGATGGTTCTGGAGGTGATTCCGGTGATCCCTCCGGACCTGCGTCCGCTGGTTCTGCTGGAGAGCGGGAACTTCGCCACCAGCGACCTGAACGATCTGTACCGCCGGATCATCAACCGAAACAACCGTCTCAAGAAACTGGTGGACCTCAACGCGCCGGAGGTGATCATCCAGAACGAGAAGCGGATGCTGCAGCAGGCGGTGGACGCCCTGTTCGACAACGGCCGCTGCCGCCGTCCGGTGCTGGGTTCGAGCAACCGCCCGCTGAAGAGCGTGACCGACATGATCAAGGGCAAGCAGGGTCGGTTTCGCGAGAATCTGCTGGGCAAGCGGGTGGACTATTCGGCCCGGTCGGTGATCGTGGTGGGCCCGGAGCTGAAGCTGCACCAGTGCGGGCTGCCCAAGGCGATCGCCCTGGAGCTGTTCCAGCCCTTCATCATCCGCAAGCTGAAGGAGCGGGGCCTGGCCGACACCATCAAGAGCGCCAAGAAGATGCTGGAGCGGCGGGATCAGGAGATCTGGGACATCCTGGAGGAGGTCATTCATCAGCACCCGGTGCTTCTGAACCGGGCCCCGACGCTGCACCGGATGGGTATCCAGGCCTTCGAGCCGGTGCTGGTGGAGGGCAACGCCATCAAGATTCACCCGCTGGTTTGCAAGGGCTTCAACGCGGACTTCGACGGGGACCAGATGGCGGTGCACCTGCCGCTGTCCATCGAGGCCCAGGCGGAGGCCCACGTGCTGATGATGAGTACGAACAACATCTTCAGCCCGGCGAACGGCTCGCCGATCATGTCGCCCTCCCAGGACATCGTGCTGGGCATCTCGTATCTGTGCACCGATCACGTCAGCCCGAAGGTGGACGAGAAGGAGATGCCCCGGTACAGCTCGGAACCCGAGGCGCTGCTGGCGTATTCGCAGGGCAAGGGCAAGATCCACGACCTGATTCGCGTTCGGATCGACCGTAGGAGGATCGTGACCTCGCAGAAGGCGCGGATCGCAGACGCCCCGGCGAACCGGCTGGTGGTCACGACCATCGGGCGGGTCATCTTCAACGACATTCTTCCGGCAGGGATGCCGTTCTACAACTACTCGCTGAGCCAGAAAGGGGCGGCTCGCGTCATCGCGGACTGTCACACGCTGCTGGGCCGAGCGGCGACCATCGACCTGCTGGACGACATCAAGGAGATCGGCTTCAAGTCGTCGACGCTGGCGGGTCTGTCGATCGGGGTGACGGACCTGCGGATTCCGCAGGCCAAATCCAAAATCATCAACCAGGCCCAGAAGAAGGTGGACGGGATCGAGCGCGGGTACCAGCAGGGTGCCCTGACCGAGATGGAGCGCTACAACCAGCTGATCGACGTCTGGATCCACGCCCGCGAGCAGGTCACCGAGGAGATGATGAGGGAGCTGCGGGCCGACCGGCGGGACGACTTGGGGCGGGAGATCCCGGTGGGCAAGACCGAGGGGAAGCCCCACCTGAACCCCATCTTCCTGATGACCGAGTCGGGTGCCCGGGGGAGCGTCGATCAGATCCGCCAGCTGGCCGGCATGCGGGCGCTGATGGCCAAGCCGTCCGGCGAGATCATCGAGACTCCGATCAAGGCGAACTTCCGCGAGGGCCTGAGCGTGCTGGAGTACTTCAGTTCGACGCACGGGGCCCGCAAGGGCCTGGCGGACACCGCGCTGAAGACGGCCGACTCGGGCTACCTGACGCGCAAACTGGCCGACGTGGCCCACAACGTCATCATCAACGAAATGGACTGCGGCACGATCAAGGGGATCACCAAGGGGGCCACCTACAAAGGTGAAGAGGTGGACATTCCGCTGCGTCAGAGCATCATCGGGCGGGTGGCCCGCGACAAGATCCGCGATCCGCTGACCGACGAGTTGATCGTGGACGAGAACGAGGAGGTGACGCCTGAGATCGCGATGCAGATCGAGGCCCTGGGGCTGGACAAGATCAGGGTGCGCAGTCCGCTGACGTGCGAGAGCCGTCTGGGCGTGTGTGCCAAGTGCTACGGGTGGGACATGTCCACCAGCAGACTGGTCGAGGAGGGCATGGCCGTGGGCATCCTGGCGGCCCAGTCGATCGGTGAGCCCGGGACGCAGCTCACCATGCGGACCTTCCACACCGGGGGCGTGGCCCACCGTGCCGCGGTGGAGAACCAGCTGCTCAACAGCCAGGCCGGGCGGGTCGCCTACATGGATATCTCTGCGGTGGAAATCCCGGCTCAGCCGGACGGCACCAAGGCCAGGATGGTGGCCCTGAAGCGGAACGGCGAGGTTGCCATCCTGGATGCCAAGGACCGGGAGCTGGAGCGTTTCCGGGTGCCGTACGGCTCGGAGCTTCTGGTGAAGGAGGGGCAGAAGGTTGCGGCCCACACGCCGCTGGTGGTGTGGGACGCGCACCTGACGCCGATCCTGGCCGAGGTCAACGGCTACATCCGCTTCCAGGACATCGCCGAGGGCGAGACCGTGCGGGCGGAGCAGGACCGGGCCGGGGCCAAGCTGGTGGTCATCGAGCACAAGGGTGAGAAGCACCCGCAGGTGATCATCGAGGACCGCGAGGGTCGGGTGCTGGACTATCATTACCTGCCGGTCAAGGCGCGGATCGAGGTTGACGAAGGTCAGGAGATCAAGCCGGGCATGCTGGTCGCTCGTCAGCCTCGAGCGATGACCGGCACGCAGGATATCACCGGAGGTCTACCGCGGGTAACGGAGATCTTCGAGGCCCGCAAGCCGAAAGAGCCGTCCGTGATGGCGGAGATCTCCGGGCAGGTGGAGATTCGGCCGGACAAGCGGCGGGGCAAGATGACCATCATCATAAGCAGCGAAAGCGGGATGGAGGTTGAACACCACGTGCCCCAGGACAAGCAGTTGCTGGTCCACGCCGGCGACCGAGTGGAGGCGGGTGATCCGTTGATCGAGGGTCCGCTGGTGCCGCACGACATCCTGCGGATCAGGGGCGAGGAGGCCCTGCACGAATACCTGCAGCGGGAGATTCAGATGGTCTACCGCAGCCAGAGCGTGAACATCAACGACAAGCATCTGGAGATCATTCTGGGTCAGATGCTGCACAAGGTGAAGGTGGACTTCCCGGGTGATTCGCGATTTCTGCCCGGCGAGGTGGTGGACAAGTTCACGTTCCGCGAGGAGAACGAACGCCTGTCGGTCAGCGTGCGGATGGCGGACCCGGGCGACACCGAGTTCAAGGAGGGCGAGATCGTTCTGAAGGACCGGTTGGCGGAAGTGAACGAGGGGGTCGAGGAGAGCGGCGGCGAGCCGGCCAAGGGCAAGAGGCCCAAGGCGGCGGCCGCCAGCACCATGCTGTTGGGCATCACCAAGGCGAGCCTGTCGAGTGAGTCCTTCATCTCGGCCGCTTCGTTCCAGGAGACCACCAAGGTCTTGACCGAGGCGGCTTTGAGCAGCCGGGTGGATCGCCTGCTGGGTCTGAAGGAGAATGTGATCCTGGGGCACCTGATTCCGGCGGGCACGGCGTTCAAGCCGCATCTCAAGATGGGGGTGCGGCAGATCGGCGAGCCGTTGCCGGTGCCGGAGGAGGTTCCGGCCGAACGCGAACCTCTGCCCGACGACGCTCAGATGGCGGCCCTGTTGGCCGGTGGGACATCGGACGCGGGTTCGATATCCGCGGGAAGCCCGATGCCGGCCGGCCCGGGCGTCGGGACGGCCACGGTGCCCGGATTGCCGCCCGGGACGGAGGAGTTAGGTTCGTCGGCCGCGCCCCAGGAGCCGCCGGCCGAGGCGCTCCAGGGCGATTGAGGCGAGGGAGGTCAGGAGGCAACCGCCCGTCCGGCACAGCGGCGGGCGGGACCCGAGTCGAGAGGCGGACGCGAGGGCGTCCCAGCGAGGAGAAACATGCCGACCATCAACCAACTTGTGCGACGCCCGCGGGGCAAGGTGATCAAGAAGTCGAAGGTCCGCGACCTGGACCAGTGCCCCCAGCGGCGTGGCGTCTGTCTGATCGTCAAGACGCAGACGCCCAAGAAGCCGAACTCCGCCCTGCGTAAGGTGGCCCGGGTGCGGCTGACCAACGGCAAGGAGATAACCGCGTACATCGGCGGGATCGACCACAACCTGCAGGAGCACTCGATCGTGCTGGTGCGTGGCGGGCGGGTGCGGGACCTGCCGGGTGTCCGCTACCACGTGGTCCGCGGGACGCTGGACTGCAGCGGCGTCGAGGGGGACAAGGAGGGGCGTCCTCGGAACCGCAGCCGGAGTAAGTACGGCGTCAAAAGGCGGAAGTAGGGCGATCCGGGCCGTCCGGGTTCTGCCGTTGCGGGACCGGGCGGATTGTGCTAGACTCCGGCGTTTGGGGCCGATTCCCGGCCGCCGAATGGACTGAGCGAAGAACGGAAGCAAGGCGACATGGCGTACAAGAGGTTCACAGCATCGGCTCGGCAACTTCAGCCGGATCCGCGCTACCACAGCAAGCTGGTTTCGAAGTTCATCAACTGCATGATGTGGGACGGCAAGAAGTCCACATCCGCCTCCGTGTTCTACGACGCCATGGACATCGTGGCCAAGCGGATCAAGGACACCCCCATGCTGGAGGTCTTCGAGACCGCGATCAACAGCGTCAAGCCCAACATCGAGGTTCGGTCGCGCCGCGTGGGCGGCTCGAACTATCAGGTGCCCAAGCAGGTCAACCGCAAGCGGCAGCAGTCGCTGGCGATTCGCTGGATTCTGCAATCGGTGCGGGCCAAGAGCGGAAAGGCCACTTGCGAGTTCCTGGCTCAGGAGATCTGTGACGCGTACCGCGGGGAGGGCGGGGCCATGCAGACGCGGGAGAACGTGCATCGCATGGCCGATGCGAACAAGGCCTTCGCCCACTTCGCCTGGTAAGAGCACCGACGGAAGCGCGCCTGTTCTCCCTCCGGGCTACGCGGGGGGAGGGCATGCGTTTTTTTTCTGTCCCCTTCTCGACGGTTTGCGAGTCGACCGGAGGGGCGGCAACCGCCGGGCGGCGGTGAGTGGCGGAGGCCAGAGGCTGACGGGAGCATGCATCCGGATGCCGTTGCACCATGAGTGTCGACCTGACCAGAATCCGGAACATCGGCATCGCCGCCCACATCGACGCCGGCAAGACGACCACCACCGAGCGGATCCTGTACTACACCGGGACCACTCACGCCCCCGGCGAGGTGGACCTGGCCACGACGAAGACGGATTTTGACCCGCAGGAGCAGCAGCGCGGCATCACCATCTATTCGGCCGCGGTCAGCTTCCCCTGGCGGGGCCACACCATCAACCTGATCGACACGCCGGGACACGTGGATTTCACCGCAGAGGTGGAGCGGGCCCTCCGGGTGCTGGACGGGGCCGTGGTGGTGTTCGACGGCAAGGAGGGCGTCGAGCCGCAGTCCGAGACGGTCTGGCGGCAGGCCGACAAGTACTCCGTCCCGCGGATCTGCCTGATCAACAAGATGGACAAGGTGGGGGCCGACTTCGAGGCCTCGTTCGACTCGATCGGCCAGCGCCTGGGGGCGCAGGCGGTGGCGGTTCAGATTCCCATCGGCGCCGAACACAGCTTCGAGGGGGTGATCGATCTGATCACCATGAAGGCGCTGTACTTCGACGCCGAATCGAAGGGTGCCCGGGTCGACCGACGGGATATTCCGCCGGGGATGGGCGAGTCGGCGGCGAAGTGGCGGCGCAAGCTGGAAGAGACCGTCTCGGAGACTTCCGACGCGGTGATGGAGAAGTTCCTGGAGGACGAGCCGATCCCCGAGGGGGCCCTTCGGGCAGCGATCCGGGAGGCAACGGTGGCCTGTCGGCTGTGCCCGGTGCTGTGCGGATCGGCCCTGAGATTCATCGGTGTCCAGCCGGTTCTGGACGCGGTGTGCGACTATCTGCCGTCGCCGCTGGAAGTCCCGGCGATCATGGGGGTCTCGGCAGGCCCAAACAAGCGGGGCCAGGAGATCGAGGTTCGGCCCGATCCGAACGGACCGTTTGTCGCCCTGGTCTTCAAGGTGGTGGCCGAGAAGCCGCTGGACCTGTATTTCCTCCGGATCTACTCCGGGCGGCTCCGCGCCGGGATGCGGGTGTTCAACCCGGCGGCCGACGCCAAGGAGAACGTCACTCGCCTGCTGCGGGTGTTCGCCAAGCGGCGGGACCAGCTCTCCCAGGCGGAGGCGGGTGATATCGTGGCAGTGCTGGGTCCCAAGGTCTCGCTGACCGGGCACACCTTATGCGATCCGCGACACGCCGTGCTTCTGGAGGAGATCGAGTTTCCCAAGACGGTCATCAGCCGGTCCATCGAGCCGAGGAGTTCCCGGGACCGAGAGAAGATGCTCGCCGCACTGGATGCCCTGGCCCGGCAGGACCCGACCTTCGTCACCCGGACCGACGCCGAGACGGGCCAGACTCTGATCCTGGGCATGGGGGAGCTTCACCTGGAGGTGCTGGTCCATCGCCTGACGACCGAGCTGAACCTGGAAGTGAACGTGGGCAAGCCCCGGGCGTCGTATCGGGAGACGATCAGCTCTGCGGCAGAGCAAGAGGTGACGTTCGAGCGGCAACTGGGCGGGCGGAACCACTTTGCCGCGGTGAAGCTGCGGTTGGAGCCGTTCCCGCTCGGCGAGGTCCCCGGGGACACGGTGTTCGAGAACCGGCTGGGTGAGGGCGTGATCGATCGGCGTTACGTCCCGTCGATCGAGGCGGGGGTCCGCGACGCGGCGGCCAGCGGTCCTCGGGGCGGATACATGGTGGTCGGGTGGAAGGCGATCCTCCTGGGCGCCGGGCAGCATGTTGCCCACAGCTCGGAGCTGGCCTTCGAGTCCGCGGCCCGGCAAGCGTTCAGCCAGGCCGCGCAGCAGGCGGGGCCGGTGTTGCTCGAGCCCATCGTGGCGGTCACGATCCACACCTTGGACGAGTATTTCGGCGTGATCAGCGGGGATCTGAATGGGCGTCGGGCGGTCATCACCAGCACGCAAACGCGAGGCCGGGTCCGCATCATCGAAGCGGAGGTTCCGGTTTCGGAGACGTTCGGCTACGTAACGCGTCTTCGGAGCATGTCCCAGGGCCGTGCCGGGGTGGTGGTGACGCCGTCGCATTACGCGGTGCTTCCGGCGGAGCTGGCGGATCAGCTTGTGGGGGCGCCGTAGGGCAAGTTCCATGCCGTTTCCCGGGGCCTGCTTGCACTGTGACTGGAAACCGGTGTTCTCGGCCCTGCGAATGCGTTTTTTTTGGTCCGATTAGGTGGTTGACAGTCGGGCGGGAATGGCTAGAGTGGCGGGTCTGCCGTTTTCGCGTGAAGACGGACTGGGTACCGTAGCGACTGGCTGAGCGGGTCAGGAACCTTGGCCACGAAAGAAAGAATCCGTATCCGGATGGAGTCGTACGATCCGCGCCCGCTGGACGCGTCGGCGGGCGAGATTGTCGAGCACGCCAAGCGAACCAGCGCCCGCGTGTCGGGCCCGATTCCGCTGCCGACTCGTGTCGAGCGGTACACCGTTCTGCGGGGACCGCACATCGACAAGAAGTCGCGTGAGCAGTTCGAGATCCGAACGCACAAGCGCATCATCGACATTTACGAGCCGACCGCGCGGACCGTGGAGGCGTTAAACAGGCTGATCGTACCGGCCGGTGTCTTCGTCAAGATTAAGACCTAGCGTGGTCTGATCGGCCTGCCCCGTGAACGGGCCTTGTGACGACACGAGGCACCCCTAGAGACGACATCGAGGTCGGGTGAGCATGATCGCCCGACAAGAGCCAAGCGAAGGACCGCTTGCCTGCGGCGTGAGCGGTTTGAGTGTATTTGCCATGAAGAAGGGCCTGATTGGACGCAAGTTGGGAATGACCCGCATCTATAACGAGGCGGGCGAGATGATGCCGGTGACGGTGATCGAAGCCGGACCTTGCACGGTGCTCCAGATCAGGACCGCGGAAACGGATGGTTACGACGCCCTGCAACTGGGCTTCGAGGACGCCAGGCCGCACCGTTCGACGAAGCCGCTGATCGGGCACGCCGCGGCTGCCGGGACCGGGCCGAAGCGCGTCTTACGGGAGGTCCGTCAGGACGGTCCGACGGATCACGCGGTGGGCGACGTTCTGACCGTGGGGCTGTTCGAGGAAGGGCAGATCAAGCACGTGGACGTCACGGGCGTGTCCAAGGGTCGCGGCTTCTCGGGCGTGATGCGTCGGCATGGCTTCGGCGGCCAGCGGGCGTCGCACGGTGTGGAGCGCAAACACCGCAGCCCGGGCAGTATCGGCGGCAGCGCTCCGTTGGGGCGTGGTCGATCGGTCCGCAAGGGCAAGCGGATGCCCGGCCAGTTCGGCAACGTCCGGTGCACGGCCCGTAACCAGATTTTGGTGTCGGTTGACGCGGAGAAGAACCTCCTGGTGATCAGGGGCAGCGTGCCCGGGCACAACGGCGGTCTGGTGCTGGTCCGCGAGTCGGTGATCGGTTGAGCGAAGCGATGCTCGAGTTACCGGTATACAACATGGAAGGGCAGCAGACCGGATCGGTCCAGATCGATCCTCAGATCCTGGGCGATCGGGTGCGCCCGCAGCTGCTGAAGCAGGCGATCGTGACCTACCAGGCCAATCGCCGGCAGGGCAGTGCCCGCACTCGGAACCGCGGCCGGGTGTCCGGTTCGACCCGCAAGATCTACCGTCAGAAGGGGACCGGCAACGCCCGGATGGGCACGGTTCGGTCGCCCATCCGTCGGGGCGGCGGGGTGACTTTCGCGAAACAGAACCTGGTGTTCGACCGGACGCTGCCCAAGAAGATGCGGCGTCTGGCCCGCAACAACGCCATTCTGGCCAAGATTCTGTCGCAGGACGCTCTGGTGGTGGAGGGGCTGGCGTTCGAGGAGCCCAAGACCAAGCGGATGGGCGAGCTGCTTCGCGGGGTGGGCGCCTCCAGGGGGTGCTTGCTGGCGCTGCACCAGCCGGACGACAATGTCGTGCTGAGCGGGCGCAATCTGCCCAAGACGGACGTGCGTCTGGTGCAGGACTTGAACGCCTACGAGATTCTACGTCGCAAGAAGCTGATCCTGAGCAGGCCGGCTTTCGAGGTGTTGACCAATGACCCGGTGACGCTCCGCTCGGGCAGGGGGGCCGACCGGGTGTGACGGTTGCGGTTATGGATATCTACCACATTGTCAAGCGTCCGTTGGTCACCGAAAAGGGGACGCACCAGAGCCATGCGTCGCACGAGGCTACCCGCACGCAGCGGGCTCGCGGTGGCTCCTACGCTTTTGAGGTACACCCGGACGCGTCCAAGCCGATGATCCGTCAGGCCATCGAGAAGATCTACAACGTGAAGGTTCTTTCGGTGCGTACGTCGAACCGGCGCGGCAAGCGGCGTCGGGTGCGTTACAAGACCGGCGAGACGGCGCGCTGGAAGAAGGCGGTGGTCGTGCTGCACGCCGACCACCACAT
>DATKXO010000459.1:0-2622 GCA_035528995.1 Phycisphaerae bacterium
GCCTGCCGATCAACCGGAGCACCGTGGTCACCCATGCCGACATCAACAGCGTGAGCCGGCGCAGCGACCCCTGGCCGCCGGCCACCCGCGAGGCCCGGGTCAAGCGGGTCATCGCCCGGGCGAACGCGATCCTGCGGCCGCCAATCGTGACGGTCACCGTCAAGGCGGGCGACAGCCTGTCCGCGATCGCCGCCGCGTACGGGCTGACGCTCAAGGCCCTCCTGGCATTCCTTGAGAACGCCAAGTACCGCCCCAATCCGGGGCTCATCCACCCCGGCGACGTCGTCCGCGTGAAGTGATGGACACGCAGCCCGGCACTTTCCTGGGCCGCGAACCCGCGATGGTCCTGGCTCTCGTCCAGGCGGTGCTCGCCCTGGTGGTGGCGTTCGGCCTCAACCTCGCACCCGACCAGATTGGCGCGATCCTCGCCGTCACGGCGGTGGTCCTGGGGCTCGTCACCCGCAGCCGGGTGAGCCCGGTGTCGGCGACAGCAGAGTGAGGGACGGCTACCTGCGCGGCACGCTCCCGCGGACGCCGACCGCCCGCCAGGACGACGTCCTCGCGGCCTTCGTCGAGGCTGGCGGCTCGGTTGCGGAGGCGGCGGCGCTCGTCGGGGTCCGGCCGAGCACCGCGAAGCGCCACCTCGCCGACCTGCGGGCACGGTCGGGCCTCACGACCGAGCAGCTGATCTACCGGGGGCGGGCGGAGGGCTGGCTCCTGGTGCCTAGCCTCGAAGCCCTGGCAAGTCACCTCCCCTGAGACCGGCAGTGCGTGTTGGTTCGGGAGTGGTCGTCGCGTGTCAGCGGCAGACGGTCGGGGCGATGGGGTCGCCGGCCGCGAAGTAGGCGCACGTGAGCTGGAACCCGTCCTCGCCGCGCCCTATACAGCCGTGACACGGCGCGACTAGACTCGGGTGCGGCCGCGGGGGCGAGTAGGCACGGCGCCAGGGTCATGTCGTAACAGCAGGCGCGCCCGAACGTCTCCACTGGTACACCGTCCGGAGGGACGGCGACGAGCTCGTGGCGTAACAGGGGGTGAGCCCGAACGTCTCTACTGCTAGATCCGTCCGGAGGGACACGAGATGCGCTTGTCGCACTCACGGCTCGCCACCACGATCATCGTCGGCCTGTTCGTTGCGGCGGCCTGCACATCAGCAGCGAGCCCGAAACCCACAACCAACGCCGAATCGGCGAGTGCCACCGCTGGAACTCCGAGTGGCACCTCGTCCCCGACCGGCCGCATCCTGTTCTGGCGGCTATATAGCACCCCCGATGGAAATTCGGAGGCGGCACTTCTGAGCTTCGACGTTGCCACGGGCGAGGTCCTTCAGGCTCCGTGGACCTTGACCGAAGATCCGTTGGGGGGCCTCCGATGGGCGCCCGATGGAAGCGGGATCATCGCGGCGGGATACAGCGGGGTCGATCGGTTTTCAGGTGACAGCGCCGAGCCGATCGTGGTCCTGCCAAAGCAGAGTGGAGCCTACGATGCCGCCTTCTCGCCCGATGGTCGATGGATCGCCGTCGCGGGGGGGGACGGGCTCGGCATCGCTGCGGCGGACGGGGGAGACGGCTGGGAGATGGTCGAGCCTGAGCTTGGCGGCGCCAGGACAGCGCCACTTCTCGCGTGGTCGCCCGATAGCAGGACGGTCGCATTCTTCAGTTCCGATCCGTCGCAGAGTGACCCGGGACTCTGGGTACCCAGCCTGACGCTCCTCGACCGCGAATCGCGCACCACCCGGGTGCTCGCCCATGTCGCCCCGGGCGTGCAGGGCGGTCTCACATGGTCGCCGGACGGCACGCAGATCGCGTTTCTCGGCGAGGGGCCCGAGTCAGAACTCATGAACCCCGAGCTGTCTGGTTGCGTGGTGTGCGTCGCCAACGTGGAATCGGCCGACGTTCGATCGGTGGTAGGAGATGTGTCCGCCGTCGGTGGCCCGTGGGCAGATCGTCTCGATGATCGCCTGACGATCGCCGGCTGGCGCGACCCGCGGACCATCGTGGCATTCCGACGGGGAGCGCGACCGGCCGCCTATCAGATCGATGCCGAGAGTGGCGACATCACGGAGATGACAACGCCAGCGGTCGGCGTCTTCTTTCAGGGGAAGTTCCCGCCCGACCTGTCGCCGGACGGCCGCTGGCTGGCGATCTCGTTCGCCCGAGCGGAAGGCGCAACCTACATCGGCCTCTTCGACCTTGATCTCGGGATCGTGGAACAAATCACCAGCGCCGACGCATCCAGCTATGACCGGGACCTACTCCCCATGTGGCAGCCAGCCCCGCTTGCGTTGCCGTGGCAGCTGTGGGCTGCTCCGACGCCCGAGCCCACGCCCACGAACTACGCGGGGACCGGGCATCTCGAGGTCAGTGGCGCGGTCCAGGCATCGGTGGACGTCGCCGGGACTTGCTCTGCGCGCGAAGACGGAGTCGGCCTGTACATGGAGCGCGACGGCACGGTCGTCCAGATCGGCATGACGTCGGGCGGCGCAATCACGTTCCTCGAGGTGTTCCTGGACGACTTCGAGGCGTTTGCCGGCAAGGGCTTCGAGGCCCGGCCTCCATGGGTGGTGGCGGAGCTTGGCGCGGGGCCGACAGAAGGGGAACTGACGTTCCACGATCTGCCGAA
>DATKXO010000460.1:0-36418 GCA_035528995.1 Phycisphaerae bacterium
CTGGGCCGACCGTCGCCGGCCGGCTCGAGCACCCTACCCGCAGCTTAGCGCCGACGGATCGACGCGCGAGACGGGCCGCCTCTCGCTGCCTACGCGGGCTTGCTGGCGGTGGGGTTTACCCTGCCACGGCTGTCACCAGCCGCGCGGTGCGCTCTTACCGCACCATTTCACCCTTACCCTTGACACGCCGCGTCTCGCTTTGCGGAACAGGTTGCATCGCAACCGTCGGGCAAAGCCCGACGCGGCGCGTCAAGGGCGGTGTAGTTTCTGTGGCACTTTCCCTCGGCTTGCGCCGGGTTGGCGTTACCAACCACCGTGCCCTGCCCAGTTCGGACTTTCCTCCCGTCTTGACGACCTGCGCCAAAACGAGCGACCGTCTCGCCCGCCCCGCCGCGATATCCGCATGTATTCTACCACGCGGCGGCGGGTGCGACACGCGACCGCGGGACGCGACGGCCGGTCGTCGCACGCGGTGCCTCAGGGGGCGCGGCGGCGGCTTGCCCGCAGGACCGGAATGGCGGCCATCAGGAAGACCGCGTGGATCAGGCCGATCGCGCCGCAGGGGCCACCGGCTGCCCGCCCGGTCGAGGAGCCGCCCGACTCGTCGGATTGGGCGTTGTCCGTCGATGCAGACGCGGCCAAGCCCGCGCCGGCCTCGTCCGCACCGGAACCAGCAACGAAGGGGCAGCCGTTGGCATCGACGGGAACGCCGACGCCCGTCCTGGGGCATTCGTCGAAGCAGTTGCCGATGCCGTCCTCGTCGTCGTCACCGCGCGGATCACGCTGCAGGCAGGAACAGCCGGAGGCATCGACGATTGTCATGGCCCTGGTGTTCGGGCAACTGTCCTGGCAGTCGTTGACGCCGTCCTCGTCCTGGTCGAGTTGAACGCACGCGCACCCCCGACCGTTCACCGAATTGCTGGCGGCCGTGTGCGGGCACAGGTCCACGGCGTTGCGGATGCCGTCGCCGTCGGCGTCACCGTTGGGGTCGGTGTCGGGGTCGGGATTGGGGTCGGGGTCGGGCATGGGGGGAGGTGCGGGCGGCGGAGCGCTGCCGGGACAGTTGACGATCGGCACGTGGACACAGTAGCCGTTCTGGCAGACGTCGCTGGTGCAGGGGTCGGCGTCGTCGCACTCGTCGTCATCGGCGCAGTCCGTACAGCGGTTGTGGACCTCGTCACACTGGTCCGCGGGGCAGGGTGGGGGCTGATCGACGCACGAGCCGTCGACGCAGATCTCGGCGCCGTTGCAGAACAGGTGATCGTCACACTCGGCGTCGCCGAGGCACTCGACGCAGAGCTGTTCGAATTCGTCGCAAAGCAGGCCGGGCGGACACGGGGGCGCTCCCGGATTGCACAGGCCGTCGGTGCCGCAGGATTCGGCTCCGTCGCAGAACAGTCCGTTGTCGCAGTCCACTTGCTCGTCGCAGTAGTCACAGCGTTGCTCGGGCTCGTTGCAGACGGGGAAGTCTGCACACGGTGGATCGCCCGCCCGGCACATGCCGCTGGTGCCGCACGTTTCGGGACCGTTGCAGAAGACGCCGTCGTCGCAGTCTGCGCTGCTGGTGCACTCGTAACAGCGCTGCTTCTCCTCGTCACACATCAGGCCGTTGTTACAGGGCGGCTCGCCGGCGTCGCACCAACCGTCGGCCTCGCAGGTCTCGGCGCCGTTGCAGAAGACCTGATCGTCACAGTCACCCTGGTTGTTGCACTCGTAGCAGCGCTGTTGGGCAGCGTTGCAGAACAGGCCGTCGGCGCAGGGCGGCGGGCCGGGTTGGCACATGCGATCGGCGTCGCAGGTCTCGGCGCCATTGCAGAAGGAGCCGTCGTCGCAATCGGCGTGGGTGGTGCACTGGTAGCATTCGTGGGTGGCCTCGTCGCAGGCCAGCCCGCCGGTGCAGGGCGGCGTACCGGCCTGGCACCAGCCGGTGGCGTCGCAGGACTCGACGCCGCTGCAGTACAGGCCGTCGTCGCAATCGGCGTTGTCCACACACTCGTAGCACCGCTGGCCGGCCTCATCGCAGTACTGATCGGCCGGGCACGGCGGTGCTCCGGCCCGGCACGCCCCCTGGGAATCGCAGACCTCGACGCCGTTGCAGAAGACGCCGTCGGTGCACTCCGTGTCCTGCGTGCACTGGTAGCAGTGCCGTTCTTCGTCGCAGAACAGGCCGTCGGCGCAGGGCGGTGCTCCCCAATGGCAGGCCCCGTCCTCATCGCAGGTCTCGACGCCGCTGCAGTACAGGCCGTCGTCGCAGTCGGCGTCGTCCAGGCATCCCGTGCACTCGTCCGGGACGTCATCGCCGTTCCCGTCGGCGCTGGCCCCGAGGTCGATGTCGCACTCGTCGGGGAACCCGTTGGTGTTGCAGTCCCAACTGGTGCCGGCCGCGATGTCGTCGGTGTCGTCGATGCCGTTGTCGTTGCAGTCCCAACTATACTCGTGGGCTCCCATGTCCACGACCGGTGGGGGCCCGACGCCGGTGTCGGGCGTGTCGGGGTCGTCGATGAACCGCGGCCGGCGGTCGAAGTCCCAGGGCACGGGCTCGGCCGTGTTCCCGTCGCCGTCCAGGTCGAGTGTGTCGGGCGGGACGGCCGTGTTGTCGGCCGCGTCGATGCAGGGCGAGCCGGCCTGCAGGCGGACGTCGCCGTAATCGTCGTTGTCCCCGACGCCCCATCCGTCGCCGCCGTGGTTGGGATAGCGTACAAAGAGCGGGTCGTCGTCGATGTTCCCCAGGCCGGGATAGATGAAGTCGTCGTCGGGATCGTCGTCCTGGACGGCAGTGTAGGAGACGATCGACTCGCCATGGGTATTGCCATCATTCCAGACGTGGTCGTAAATCTGTGCGGTCTCGTCGCCGTTGGCCCCGTCCTGGTCGCGGTTTCCCCAGAACAGGCAGTTGATCAGGAGGGGGTCGCCCGATTCGTTGAAGAGGCCGCCGCCGCGCTCGAATGCCCAGTTGTGGGCGAAGGTGCAGTTAACGGCGAGCAAGGTCCTGCGCCCGCCACACCAGTGCAATCCACCTCCTCCCAGGTAAGGGGCGGAGCCGTTCTCCGAGTTCCCGATGAACCGGCAATTGACTAGGGTCGCATCAGCGTTGCCCACGTACATCGCGCCGCCGATGCTCCAAGTGGTGCTCGTGGTCCTGTTGCCCTCGAACGTGCAGTTGACCAGGACCGGCTGGCAGTCGCCGAGGACCCGCATTGCGCCCTCTTCCTCGCCCTGGTTGCCACGGAAGACGCAGTTGATCAGTGTTGGGCTGGAGAAGTCGTTACACTCGAGAGCGGCCGCGCCACCCATGCCGAACGCCCCGTTTTCGATGAACTCGCAGTTGATCAGGTTGGGATTCGACCCGTCCGACAGAAACATCCCGCCTCCCAATAGTACGGTCCGGTTCCTGGTGAACGTGCAGTTGGCCAGAGTGGGACTGCCTGCCTCGATCAGCATTCCCCCGCCGAACTGCCAGTGCTCCGGCGCCATCGTGTTGGCATTCCCGCCGGTGATGGTGAAGCCGTTCAGGACGGCCGTCGTGTTCGTGCCGCTGCCCACGACCACGTGGTAGCTGTTCTCTCCGTAGCCGGCGAAATCTGGCCCATCGTTGCCGCCGAGATCACCACTGAGATTGGTGGGATTGGCCTTCCAGTTGCGCTGATTGCGGGCCGACTCGGTTCCCGCAAATCCGCCGTACAGCGCCACGTAGTTGCGCAGGTGAAAGGAGACGGTGCGGTCGCCGTCCTGGGTGGGGATGTATCTGCCGGCCGCGACCCAGATATCGTCGCCGCCGGACGCGGCAGCCAAGCCGTCCTGGAGGTCGTCGAAGGCCGTCGCCCAGCTCGAGCCGTCGCCGCCCGGCGGGGCGTCGGCGTTGACGTGGACCACGCTCTGCGCCCAAGCGGCGCCGGGGCCGGTCGCTGCACCGACCAGCGCGGCTGCGAGCAGCAGGCGGCATCTGTTGCTGGACATGGTATTCACCCTCTCTTGTATCCGGCGGCCGGCCTCGCAAGCCCTATGTCGATCAGTGCTTGCCCGGTGGCGCGACCGCGGGCCGGATGGGATGCGCACGCTAAATCAACGCGTACGCCATAGAGCACCGCACGGCTGCCGCGTGAATGCGCATGCTTTCCGCACGTTGCCAATCATGTAGACGGTAAATGCGGCCAATTCTTACACGCGATCTTCAAGAAAATCGCACATCGGCCTGGACGGGCCGCCGGTCGCTGGGTGGAGGCCAGAAGGGGGCTTGGCGGGCTGTGAAGAGCGTTTTCTGCGATCTGTGACGGGCCGGAAAGCCTGTCCGTCAGCGCCTGGGCTTTCGGGTGAGGATGGCCTTGGCGGCGGGGGAGTCCTTCATGGGCAGGGTCGACCGGCGGATGCCGTCGAAGGCGTACAGCGCGGCGGCGACGGCCGGGGCCGTGGGCACCAGCCCGATCTCCCCGACCCCCCGGGCGCCGTAGGCGCACTCCGGGTCCGGCTCCTCGATCAGGATGACCTCGACCTCGGGCATGTGGGCCGCCCGCAGCGCCGAGCACGACTTGATGTCCTTGTGAACCAGGCGCCCGCCCTCGGTGGGCAACTCCTCGGTGAGGGCGTAGCCCAGGCCCATGTGGATCGAGCCTTCGATCTGACCTTCGAGCAGCGTTGGGTTGATGGCCTTGCCGACGTCGTGGGCGGCGATGACCTTGGCGACGCGACCGTCGTCGTCCAGGATGGCGACCTGCGTTGCGAAGCCGTACGTAAGATGGGTCTTGGGCTCGGGGACGTCGGCGCCGAGCCGGTGCGTGTCGGTGCAGGCCCAGACGCCGTGGTAGACGCGCCCGACGAGGTCGTCCAACGTCTTGCCCGCGTCGAGGTCGGCGCGGAGCTTTCGGGCCGCGTCGATAACGGCCGCGGTCGCCAGGACGGTTCCGCGGCTGCCGGTGGTCTGGCCGCTGCCCAGTTCCTCGCCGGTGTCGGTCGTGACACAGAAGACGTCGGGGCTCAGGCCGGTCTCCTGGACGGCCGTCTGAAGGCAGACGGTGAACAGGCCCTGGCCCATCTCGGTGAAGCCGGTGCGGACGGTGACGCGCCCGCCGGGCTCGACGGTGAGGGCCGCCTTGCCGCTGTCGTCCATTCCGTGACCGATGCCCACGTTCTTGATGCCGCAGGCGATGCCGGCGTAGCGGGCGCTGCGGTACGCGTCCTTGACGGCCAGCAACGTCTTCTTGAGCCCGAACGGCTTGACCATGCGCTGGCCGGTGGTGCAGCGGTCGCCGATTTCGAGCACGTTCCGCCAGCGCATCTCCCAGCCGTCGATGCCGACCATCTCGGCCAGCATGTCCAGGCAGGACTCGATGGCGAAGGCGACCTGGTTGACGCCGAAGCCGCGCATGGCGCCGCAGGGCGGGTTGTTGGTGTAGACGGCCAGGGCCTCGATGTCGAGGTTGGGCAGTCGATACGGACCGGCGGCGTGCCCGGCGGCTCGTTCCAGAACCTTGGCCCCGACCGAGGCGTACGCCCCGGTGTCGCCGATCATTCGGGCGCGCAGGGCGGTCAGGCGGCCGTCGCCGTCGCAGCCGACGCGGTAGCGCATCTCGATCGGATGCCGCTTGGGGTGGACGCGGAAGCTCTGCTCCCGGGTGAGCGTGATCTTGACCGGCGCATCGCACAACACGGCGGCCAGGGCGGTCTGGGCCTGGATGCTCATGTCCTCTTTGCCGCCAAAGGCACCGCCGTTGGCGACCAGGTCCACCTTAATCCGCTCCGGGTCCAACGCCAGGACGTCGGCGATCTGTTGCCGGTCGTCGAAAACGCCCTGTCCCTGCGAATAGACCTGCAGGCCGCCGTCACCGTCGGGAACCGCCAGGCAGGATTCGGGTTCCAGGTACAGATGCTCGACCCGCTGCGTGCGGAAGGTCTGCTCGACGACGTGGGCGGAGTCGGCCAAAGCCTTCTCGCTGTCCCCGCGGGTGATCCTGGAATGCGAGAGCAGGTTGCCGGCGGGGTGGACCTTCGGCGCGCCGGGCGCCAGTGCGGCGTGCGGGTCGGCCACCGGGTCCAGAACTTCGTATTCGACGTCGATCGCGTCGGCCGCTCGCCGGGCGGCGCGTCCTGAACGGGCCACCACCACGGCGATCACGTCGCCCACGTAGCGCGTCTCCTCACCCACGGCGACGAAGATCGGCCAGTCCTGCTCGATCAGGCCCACGTAGCGCTGACCGGGCACGTCGGCCGCCGTCATGACGCGGACCACGCCGTCGATTCGCTCGGCCGCAGACGCGTCGATCCGGCGAACGACGGCCCGGGGGTGGTCGGCCAGTCGTGGGGCGCCGAACAGCATGCCGTCGGCGTGCATGTCGTCGACGAAGTCGCGATCGCCCAGCGCGGTGGCCTGGCCGGTGTAACGATCCAGTCGCGTGCCGATCTTTCCGCTCGAATCCGCCGCCGGCAGGGCCTCGCCGCGGCGGACGCCGGCGTACATCTCAACGGCGTCGATGATCTTGGTGTACCCGGTGCAGCGGCAGAGGTGGGCCCGCAGCTCGTGGGTGATCTGGTCACGCGTCGGCGCGGGGTTGTTCTCGACCAGGGCGACGGTCCGGCTCACGATTCCGGGGATGCAGAACCCGCACTGCACGGCCCCGGCCCGGACGAAACAGTCGGACACCTGCTGACGCACGTCGTCGGGCAGGCCCTCGTTGGTGACCACGTCCTTGCCGTTGACTCTGGCGGCCGGCATGACGCAGCTCAGCAGGGCCTTGCCGTTGACCAGGACGGTGCAGGACCCGCAGGAAGCCTGGGGCTGGCAGCCGTTCTTCGGCGAGGTGATTCCGAACCGCTCGCGCAGCACGTCGAGCAGCGTCTCGCCCTCCTCGACCGGCGTGGAGACGGCCCGGCCGTTGAGCGTGAACGAGACGGTGTCTGCTTGCGTCGGCGTCGGAACGACCTCCGGCATAGGCGCCTGTTCCCCAAGGCTCTCGCGGGCCCAAACGGGGCATGATAGTCGGTTGCGGCGAGTGTTTCGACCGGCTAGGGTCAACGTCTAGAGGTCCCCTATGCCGCGCGATTGGAAGGGCTTCATCAGACGGCTGCTGAATCGTCCCCTGTTCGGGACGGTGGTAGTCCCGCGCGGCGCCGTGGTCGACGCCGGTCTCTTCCCGGAAGACGAGTTCCCCGTGCACTGCACCAAGTGCCGGTATCTGTTGCGCGGGTTGCCGGACGGCCGTTGCCCCGAGTGCGGCACCGCGTTTCAGCGGGGAAGACTGCTCGTCCGGGAGTACGTGCTGAAGCACGACGAACCTTCTTTCCGATCGTCGCCAGCCGGCAAATGGACCTGGTGGCTGTCGATCGGTGGGATTGCTCTCCAACTTGCCGCATACGGGGCTTTCTTGGCCTCGATCTTCGTTCCCGAGCCCGCTACACCCGCCACCTTCCAACAAACCGCGGATTGGACCACGAGGCTCTTCCTTGCATGGCGGGTGGTGACGGTAATTGCCTGGCTGATGTTCATTGGCGCCGGCATTCTCGCTGCCCGTCACTTCTACCGCACTCGGGCCAAGCGGCGGCGCATTCGCGAAGCGCTGAACCTGCCGAAGACATGAGGACAATCAACGTGGGCCGGAGGCTGGCTGCCCCGTCCGTTCCGCGCAGCGATAGACCGCGGGTGGCCTGCGTCCCTCCCGGCGCGCCGGCAGGTAACCACGCCGCAACTTTCGTCAACCGTTCGCTTACGGACCGGTGGCGACGTGCGGCGCGTCGCCCGGCGGGCCGCGGTAGGCGTAGTCGGCGTTGGTCAGGATCTGGTCGAGCGCGGTGGGCAGGTTGGCGAGGTTGTCAAACGCGGCGGCCGGTATGGCGAACAACCCCCTGCGGTTGTCGAACGCGCGGACCGACGAGTCGCGGAACAGGATGTTCGCGGTCCGCCCCAGGTGGTTGGTGTGGTGGAAGAGCCCCTCGCCCAGACTGTTGGCGTCCAGGGCCAGCGTTTCGACCGGCACGGGCTGACCGCCGATCACGTTGCTGCCCATCCGGTCGAGTCGCCCGGTGGCGGCGTCCGCCGGAAGGTGGTCGAGCTGCCGGTACAGGTACGAGCCGTAGGCGTCCGCCTCCGTCCCGATCCTGGGCGACTCCTCCTGAAGGTTGAAGTTGTCGTCGGCCGGGCAGAACAGGACGCGGGCGTCGGTGATCGTGCTGCGCAGCAGTTGGCCCAGAGCGTTGTATTGCAGCGGGTGGGACGCGGGCGGGCCGGGAGCCCCGGTGCCGATCCAGATCTGGTTGGTCGCCAGAATGTTCGAGCCGAAGTCGAAGGGGTGGGCCGGGTCCGGGCCGCGCGGGATGTAGCCGTTGTACTCGCTGGCGTAGGCGTGGATGGCCGTGCCGATCTGATGCAGGTTCGCGGCGCAGGCGGCCATCTTGCCCTGGTCCCGCGCCCGACGCAACGACGGCAGCAGGATCGCCACCAGAAGCCCGATGATCGACACCACAACCAGCAACTCGATCAGCGTGAAACCGGTGGCGGTCCGATGTCGGTTATCACGCACGTGCGAGTGCTCCATCGAGACGAGGCGTTTTCGGCCGGTGCCCGGGTCCCGGATATCTCCCTTCTACCAGAAGCAGGCTGCTGTCAAGTCGCCCGGCTGTGTCGGAAGTTGTGGCAGGCCGCGCCGCGCGTCACCTGTGCGACCGGGTGACGGGGCCGGTGGGCTGCGGACTCACGACGTCGGATATCCGGCGACGTCAGATCTCCGGTTCGCTGAGGCCGGTGTAGCACGCCTGGGCCCGCTGGGCGATCTGCTCGGGGGTCAGGTCCTCCTTGTGCGTGCAGATCTCCCACTCGTGGCCGAACGGGTCGATCACCTTGCTGTAGCGGTCGCCCCAGAACGCGTCGGCGGGTTTCATGGACTCGGTTGCACCGGCCTCGACGGCCCGTTTGTAAACCGCGTCGCAGTCCTCGACGTACAGGCACAGGCCCACCGTCGTGCCCTTCAGTTGCTGCGGCGAGACCCAGTGCTGCATCATGGGCATCTCGTCCACGATCATCAGCATCGAGTTCCCGATCTTCAGTTGGGCATGCATCACCGTCTGGCCGTCCGGACCGGTCAGGCAGGATCCCCCCTCGGCCGCGAAGGCCTTCTTGTAGAACTCGATGGCCTTCTGGGCCCCTCGAACGATCAGGTGCGGGGTCAGTGTGCTGAACCCCTCGGGAATCGGATTCGCCATGAATCTCTCCTTCGTAGCGTGACCGGCGCGGAGCGCCACTCACCAATCGGTCTAAGCACATTCGGCCGCCGTCTCTCGCAGCCAGGCCAGGTAGTCCAGCGGCCGGCAGTCGGCGCCGAGGTGGCGCAGCATGTTGCGAACCTGGGCCCGATGGTGCGTGCCGTGGTTATGGAGTTGTAGCATGGTCTCGCCCAGCACGAAAGTCAGCTTGCGTTCCGGCGTGACCCAGGCCGACGTCTCTCGTTGCAGAGCGGGTGCGTCGGTTTTGTCGAGGAAAGCGTTGCGCCCCTGCACCGTCCGCTCGAACACGTCGCGCAGCTCGGCCATCGACAGGGTCGGCGGGAATTTGTCGTACTCCTTGGTCGGCCCGTGGATCCAGTTGTCGAGCCACCATCGCTCGGCGTCGCAGATGTGCACCAGCGTGATGCGGACCGAGCCCACGCCCATCTCGAACGGGCGGTCGAGTTGCCCGTCGGTGAGTGTGGCCGCGACCGCCCGGATGCGCTCCTGGGCCCAGTCGCCGTAGGCGAAGTAGCGGCCGATGACGTCGAGATCGAAATCCGGCACCGGCGGCTGCGCGAACGACTCATCCACCCGCATGAACAGGTAGTCCAGCCCGGGGGGCTTGACGCCGACGTGCCGGAGCATGTTCAGCGCCTGGGCCCGATGGTGCATGGCGTGGTTGCAGACGTGAATGATCAGATCGCCCAGAGCGAACGCACACTCGCGCCCCTGCTTATCGGTAAACCTGACGGGTCGGGCGTAGCCATCGGGCCCGGCTTGATCGAGAAGTGCGTCGCGCTCGCCGGCCGTGCGGACCCAACGGCCCCGAAGGTCCGCCATCGCCAGCCCTGCCTCCATGTCGGGATAGACGGGTTCGGCCTTGCCGGCCCAGCGGTCGAGCCACACGCGCTCGGCCGCCCAAAGGTGATGCAGCGTCCCCCGCAGCGACCCGAACCCCATCTCGAACGCCCGATCCAGCCCCTCGTCGTCCAGCTCGGCAGTCAGCCCCATCAACTTGTCCCGCGCCCAGTCGTTGTGAACGAACAGAGCACGGTGAACATCAAGCGATTGCATCGGTCAGCCTTCCGTGATGTGCCCGCCCAACAGAGCAGATTGGGGGCCGGTTTTCAACCGATCCGAAACGCCGGTTAGAAGCCGGTGCCGCTCGTCACTCCGGCTTTTCGATGTTGTACTTCTTGATGCGGTACCGCAGGTTATCGCGGCTGATGCCCAGGGCACGGGCGGCGGCCGACTGGTTCCAGTCCGCGTCCGTCAACGCCTTGATGATCATGGCCCGTTCGTAGCCCCAAAGGCTGGCGTCACCCTGGGTTTCGAGGCTCTCGGCCGCGGCGCCCGCGATCTCCCGCGGCAGGTGGGCCGGCAGCAGCGTGTCACCGTCGCACATCAGAACCGCCCGCTCGACGACGTTCTTGAGCTCGCGGATGTTCCCCGGCCAGGAGTGGCTGGTCATGATGGCGACCGTCTCGGGGGCGATAGCCGGCGCAGCCACGCCCAGGTCGAACCCCGCCTGCTTGACGAAGTACTCGATCAGCACGGCGATGTCCTCGCGCCGCTCGCGCAAAGGCGGCATCTCCACCGGAAACACGTTCAGCCGATAGTAGAGGTCCTCGCGGAAGGTGCCGTCGGCCACCGCCGCTTTCAGGTTGCGGTTGGTGGCCGCGATGATCCGGGCGTCGCAGGCCACGGTCTTCGTCCCGCCGACGCGAACCAACTCCCGCTCCTCGAGCACCCGCAACAGCTTGACCTGCGTCGAGGGGCTGATGTCGCCGATCTCGTCCAAGAACAGCGTGCCGCCGTCGGCCAGCTCGAAGCGTCCGACCTTCTGGACCGTCGCGCCCGTGAACGCGCCCTTCTCGTGCCCGAACAGCTCACTCTCCAGCAGCGTCTCGGTCAGCGCGGCGCAGTTGAGGCCGATGAACGGCCGGTCGTGCCGGCGCGACTGCTGGTAGATGTACCGGGCGGCCACTTCCTTGCCCGTCCCGGTCTCGCCCAGCAGCAGGACGCTGGCGTTGCTGCCGGCCACCCGGTCGCAGAGCTTCAGCACCTGTTTGAACGCGCCCGACTGACCGATGACGCGGTCCAGCCCCAGGACCGACTCGCGCAGCCCCTTGTTGTCCCGCTGGAGCGTGGCGTGGGTCTGAGCGTTGGCGGCGCCGATGGCGGCCAGGTTGGCGAAGACGGCCAGCAGTTCGAGGTCGATACCGCCGAAGGACCCGCCCTCCTTGCGGTTGAGCACCTCGACCACGCCGATGACCTCCGACTTGTGGATCAGCGGGGCGGCGATCAGGCCGCGGGTGTGGAAGGCGCTCATGTCGTCGATGCCGCTGTAGAAGTGGTTGTCATCGTGCACGTCGCCGACGGACTGGGGCTTGCGCGTGGCGATGACGTGCCCGGCGATGCCGAGTGTGGCGTCGAACTCCTCGCCCACCAGGGCGTCCCCGCGGTCACCCACGGCCGCGGCGAAGACCAGCTTCTTCCGCCGGCGGTCCAGCAGCAGCACACTGCTGGCCTCGGCCTGCATAACTTCGGCCGCCGACCGGGCGATGGCGGCCAGGACCACGGATGGTTCCAGGCTGGAGTTGATGGCGGCCGACGCCTCGGTCAACGCGGCCAGCGAAGAGCGCGGCAGGTTGGACTCGGACAGTTTCATCGGATCTTCCGCCCCAAACGACCTGCATCGACCGCGCCGCCGCGCCCCGGATCAGGGCAGAATCTCGACACGGTCGCCGATACGCAGCACGCCGAACAGCTCCCGCAAGTGAGCGTTGGACACGGCGATGCAGCCGGCCGTCCAATCTCCGCTCCGGTCGGTGCCATCGGTCCCGTAGCCGTGGATGCCGATCGCCCCGCCGACGGGCGTGGTCCACGGCGGGCAGCGCTCCTGCACCGCCGCGTCCAGGATCGACCGGGCCTCACCGACGGTCAGCAGACCGGCGGACAGTCCCCGCCGGGCCACGTCGGAGGTCGGATAATCGATGCCCAGGAACCGCTCGTATTGACTGTCAAGCTTCTTGTTGCAGATGCGAAACAGGCCCTCGGGGGTGCGCCCGTCGCCGAGACGGACCTTGTCGCCGACGGGGTTCGGGCCCAGGGCGATGGGGTAGGTCCGCACGAGGTCGGCCCCATCGAACAGGTGGAGTAGACGCTTGCTTTTGAGGACGACGACGTGCGGGTCGCGGACCTGCAACGCGTGGCCGCGGGTCCCGGGCGCGGTTCCCTCGGCGGCGCTGCCCTTGACCGACCCGACGGCCCAGACGGTCGAGAGTCCGATAGCCAGGGTCAGGGCCGCCGCCTTACAACATCTTGCCAAACAGAAGTTTGCGCCGGGGGTCGCCATCGAGTCGTGTCTTTCACACCCGGTGTTCACCGCCTGGCCGCGCCGCGGCGAACTCTATCGGGTCTCCAGCGTAAGGATACAATGGAGTGGTGGATGCGCCAACGGATGAGCGATTACTGGCCGATTATCTCGCCGACGGGGGCAACGGTTTCGAGATTCTGGTCAGGCGCTACAGCAAGGAGCTGTACCAGTTCGTCCTGCGATTCACCCACAACTCAGCGGCGGCCGAGGACGTGGTCCAGGAGGCCTTCCTCCAGGTGCACCTCTCGGCGGCCAGCTTCGACCCCTCCCGCCGGTTCAAGCCCTGGCTTTTCACGATTGCGGCCAACAAGGCCCGCGACTGGCTGCGAAGCCGCAGCCGAAGATCGGAAGTGCCGCTCGACGCCCGGGTCGGGGATGTCGAGGAGGGCAGTCAGTCCTTCGCCGACCTGCTGGCCGGCGACGAACTGCCGTCCCATCACCAGGTCGAGGCCGAGGAACAGTGCCGGGCGGTCCAGCAGGTCATCGAACAGATGCCGGACTCGCTCCGCGAAGTGCTGGTCCTGGCCTACTATCATCGGCTTCCGTACAAGGACCTGGCCGAGGTCCTCGACGTTCCGCTGGGCACGGTCAAGAGTCGTCTGCACGCGGCCGTCGGGCATTTCGCCCGGCGCTACCAGGCCGCGATAGAAGCCGGCGGACACACGGCTGATCCGCTGGAAAAGGAGACGGGAAAGGAAACCTAGCGCCGGGGGCGAGCGTAGGAACATCGAGGGCGGCATCCGGGAAGACCGTCGGCCGCCGATAACAGGACGCTCGCCGAATGAAACGGCGCCGGACGCCGGGTGGCGTCCGAAGCACTGGGGAATTGCAGAAGCATGGCCGAACCCGAACACATCACCGAGGAACAACTGCTCGACTACCTGTTGGAGCAGTGCGATGAGGCCGAGGCGGCTCGCATCGCGACGGCCCTGGAGGCGGACCCGCATCTCGCGGCCACGCATCATCGGCTGGCCGACGCGCTCCGACCGCTCGATGCCTGGGTCGCGCCGGACCCGCCGCAAGCGATGGTGGGGCGGATCCTGGACGGGATCGCCGCCCAGAACCCGCCGAAGCTCGTGCCCGCGGCGTCGACGCTTCCGCCCGAGGCAGCCGGCGAGTCGATCCGGCGACCGCTGTTCTCCCTGCGCGAGCTGGTGGCCCTGGCCGCCTGCATCACCCTCTTCGTGGGTGTGCTGATCCCCATGATGAGCTCGGTGCGGTTCAACTCCCGGCGGCAGGGCTGTGCCAACAACCTGGCCTCGCTGTACGGTGGTCTGTCCACGTTCTCGCAAGCCAACGAGGGGCAGCTCCCCTTCAACGGGCAAGCGGGGCGTCAGCGCCCTCTGGGGCAAAGGGGACAGCGTTGGGCGCCCAACCGGGACCACCTGTTCCCGCTGGTCCAGCAGGGGCACGTGGCCCGCGCCAAGCTGTCCATCTTCCTCTGTCCGGAGCGAAAGGGTGACGAGCCGATGTCACCCGACATGGTCGATACCAGTGACGGTTTTGCGGACCCGCGCAACTGCAGCTACGACGTGCAGTACATGTCCCGGCCGGTGCGGCTGGTCACCGGGTTCGTGAGACCCGTGCCGCTGCTCGGCGACGCCAGCCCCCTGTTCGAGGGCGGCCGATTCCATCGGGACGTGGACCCCGAGCGGGCCAACTCGACCTCCCATCGCGGCGTCGGGCAGAACCTGCTGTTGCTCAGCGGGTCGGTCATCTGGCAGACCACGCCGGTCTTCGAGCCCACCGGAGACAACATCTACCAGGCCGGCCAGGTCCGCGACTACGCCGGGACCGAAACTCCGGTCCACGCCACGGACACGTTTCTCGTGCCGTAATCGGATTCACTCGCTTCCCTGCAACGCCCACGCTGCCCGCGGGCCGACCGACACGGTCCCCGTGTGTCCGGCATTTGGGGTATATTGCATCCGGATCGCCGGAACATTCACTTGTTTGGTGGTCGGATGAAGCTTCCTGCGCCGTTGCATCGCTGGAACGTGACGCCGAAGGCGGCCATGGCCATTCAACGCGACCTGGCCGACCGCGTCGTGAAGAACGGGCCTCTGGGGAAGGTCTCGCTGGTGGCGGGGGCCGACCTGGCCTTCTCGACCGACGGGAGCCGTTGCGTGGCCGGCGTCGTCGTCTGGGACGTGGTCAGCCGGGAAGTCGTCGAGCAACAGATCGCCGTACGTCCGCTGCAATTCCCCTACGTGCCGGGCTTGCTGTCCTTTCGCGAAGCGCCGGCGTTGCTGGCCGCCATCGGCAAGCTGCGGTGCGAACCGGACGCGTTCATCTTCGACGGGCAGGGCGTCGCCCATCCACGGCGTATCGGCCTGGCTTCCCACGTCGGTCTGCTGATCGACCGCCCCAGCGTGGGCTGCGCCAAGAGCCGCTTGATCGGGCGGCACGACGAGCCCGCGTCGCAGCGCGGTGCGACGGCGCCGCTGCTGGACGGTCGCGAACGGATCGGCACCGTGCTGCGCACCCGCGACGGCGTGCGATGCGTGTACGTCAGCGTCGGCCACCGCGCCACCCTTGCCGCGGCCGTTCGCCTGGTGCTGCGCTGCTGCACTCGCTATCGGCTGCCCGAACCGACGCGGCTGGCCGACCAACTCGTGGGTCGGGCGAAGCACGACGTGCGGTAGGGGGCAACCTGTTGCCGCTCGACGTGGGTTGGCCTGGACTGCGTTGCCGGCGGTGTCGGGTCAGCGGACCTCGACCTTGCTCCCCCGGTTGGCGGAGAGGGTCTGGCCGGCGTGGCCGCAGTTGACGGCGATCTCCAGATGGTTGTCGCTGCCGATCAGTGCCAGGGGCTTGCCCGAGTCCACTTCGTGGTAGCTGGTTCGGATGGGCCCGATGCGGACGCCGTCCAGGTAGACCTCGACGCCGCTGCGATGCTGGTAGGTCTGCAACAGATGGTTACGGGCGATGTTGGTCACCAGGTTGCCGAACTGGTCCGCGTACAGAACCTCCCCGACGATGGAGTAATCGGGCATCCGCTCGGGCGTGGCGAACTTTAGAATCTCGAGATGGTCCGTGGGCGGGCCCAGCTTCTCGATCGGCACGCCGGACGCCAGGTGGGCCGCTACCGGAGCCATGATGTCCCGGCCGTGGAAGGTGGGGGAAACCTTGCCCAGCATGTAGCGAGGGTTTTCGACGACGTGCATCGCCTCGACCCGCAACTCGCGATGCAGCATGCTGACCAGCCCGTTGTCGGGCGCCACGACGAACCGCCCGTCATAGCGCCCGGCGAGAATCCGTCGGCGTGAGCCCACGCCCGGATCGACCACGGCCACGTGTATGGTGCCCGGCGGATACCAGGGCCAGATCTGCCGCAGCATGAGCGCCGCCCGGATGACGTCGCGAGGCGGGATTTTGTGGGTCACGTCCACGACCGTGGCGCTGGGAGCGATGTGCAGGATGACACCCTTGAGGGACGCGACGTACTGGTCGCGCGTGCCGAAATCCGTCAGCAGGGTGATCAGCGGCATGGGTATCCTCGCCCGGCCGGCGCGGAGGCGCTTGACCCAGGTCACTCCCCGCCCAGACCACTGTACCTAAGCGGGGTGTGGCGTGTCCATCCGCCCGGTCTGGCATCGGCCCCGCGAGCCGGTATCATTCGCACTGCGGCCGGCGCGAAGACAGCCGCTTCCGCGGGGCGGCCACGCCTGGAGACCACGCTGAGCGGGTGCCGGCACGGCACCACAGAACACCCTGACAGGGGCCGGAGAAAGGACAGTCCAATGCCAAGCGACAACACCCGGGCGCTGCTCGAGCGGGCCGGAGGGTTGGACACGACGCTTTACCGGCAGGATTTCCTGCTCACCTGGGAGCGATCCAGCGAGGACCTCAATGCGGTCCTGGCGCTGGCCGAGGCGCTCGAGGAGATGTACCGGGCGAACGTCTCGACCAGGGTCTTTCGCGGCGGGCTGGCGGTCTCGAACTTCCGCGACAAGTCCACCCGGACGCGATTCTCCTTCGCCAGTGCGGCCAGTCTCCTGGGGCTCTCGACCCAGGACCTGGACGAGAGCAAGTCCCAGGTCTCCCACGGCGAGACCGTGCGCGAGACGGCCAACATGATCTCCTTCCTCACCGAGGTGATCGGCATCCGGGACGATCTGTTTCTGGGCGAGGGGCACAAGTACATGGCCCAGGTCGCCGGCGCCGTCGAAGACGGCCATCGCGAAGGTGTCCTGCCGCAGCGACCGGCCGTCATCAACCTGCAATGCGATCAGGATCACCCCACGCAGAGCCTGGCCGACCTGCTGCACCTCAAGAAGACGTTCGGGTCACTCGACGCCCTGCGCGGCAAGAAGATCGCCATGTCCTGGGCCTACTCGCCGTCGTACGGCAAGCCGCTGTCCGTGGCCCAGGGCATCATCACGCTGATGACCCGGTTCGGGATGAACGTGGTGCTGGCCCATCCCGAGGGCTACGACGTCATCCCGGAGCTGGAGCAGATCGCCGCCCGGCACGCCCCGGAATCCGGCGGCTCGTTCAGCAAGGTGCACAGCATGGAGGAGGCCTTCACCGGGGCCGACATCGTCTACCCCAAAAGCTGGGCGCCCTACAAGATCATGGAACGGCGCACGGCCCTGCTGCGCGGCGGCCAGGCCAAGAAGCTGGACGAGCTGGAGCAGGAGTGCCTGGCCAACAACGCCAAACACAAAGGCTGGGAGTGCACCGAGAAGCTGATGAGCCTGACCAAAGGCGGCCAGGCGCTCTACATGCACCCACTGCCGGCCGACATCACCGACCTGAGCTGCGAAGCCGGCGAGGTGGCCACCAGCGTCTTCGACCGCTACCGCCTCCAGACCTACCACGAGGCCGAGCACAAGCTCTACGTCATAGCCGCCATGATCCTCCTGACCCGCTTCGAGCACCCGGAGAAGGTCCTGGCCGAATGTCTGGATCAGGCCAAACCGCGACGGCTTGGTTAGTGATTCCGCGTTGTCGCGCGGGCCGTGAACGAAGCCGGGCCTGTCGGCCGAAGCGTGGGCGTCAGGACAAGGGCGGTCACCGGAACGGTGTTCCGTTCCCTGATCCGCGCACGGCGGGACGGCTTGGATCGTGCGCTACTCCATCGCCCCCAGGATCAGCGACAGCAAAGCCATGCGCATCACCACGCCGTTGAAGGCCTCTTCCCAGTAGCGAGCGTGCCGGGTCCCGTCCACGTCCGCGGGCAGCTCGTCCATCCGCGGCAGCGAGTGCAGGATGATCGACTCGGGCTTGGCCTTCTCGCGCAGCAGGTCGCGGGTCACCCGGTACTGCGGCGGCGTCAGCCCCTTGTCCTCGCTGGTCTCCACGCGCGACTGCGTGTAGTCGGCCTGGACCACCGGCTCCATGTAGATCACGTCGGCGTCGGCGATGGCGTCGGCCGAACTGGCGGCCTCGCGGAAGCGCAGGTTGCGCTCCTTGAGCTCGTTCTTGAACTCGTCGGTCAGCGACATCTCCGGCGGGCCGATGAACGTGGCCTCGATGTCGAACTGGGACATGGCGTACCCGATCGAGTGCATGGTGCGCATGCGCATGTCGCCGATGCACATGATGTGCAGCCCGTCGAGCGTGCCTAGCTCCGTCCAGATGGTGTAGAGGTCGGTCAGGACCTGGGTGGGGTGCTCGCCCCAGCCGTCGCCGCAGTTGATCACCGGCACCGAGGCCCACCGGGCCGCCTCGTGCGGGGCTCCCTGCTGGAAGTGCCGCATGGCGATGACGTCGCCGTAGTACTCCAGCATGTGGACCGTGTCCTTGATGGACTCCTGATAGAAGTCACCGGCCCGGGTCATCTTGGCGTCGGAGAACCCCAGAACGTGCCCGCCCAAGCGGTGCATGGCGGCCTCGGTGGCCAGCCGCGTGCGCGTGCTGGGCTGATAGAACGCGGTCAGCAGCGTCTTGTCGGCCAGCAGGTCGGTGTTGCGCCGGTCCCGGGCGATGGGGGCCAGTTCGTCGCACACCTCGAACACGCGGAAGAACTCCGCCCGCTCCCAGTCCTTGAGCGACAGAATGTCGCGACCGATGAAACTTCGCATGATCAACCTCCTCGCAAGGCCCGTCCCGCGGGCCGATTCATGTCAAACGAAACACACTCGAACGGTCCGCACAAACGGACCCCACCATGACTGTCCCCGGCGGCTCAGCCCTCGGGGTACATCTTCAGCAGCACGTCGATATCCGGCGGAATCCGCCGGGGTTCGGCCATGACCTTCATGATGGCGCCCACGTCCTTGAGGCCGTTGCCCGTTATGAGTAACACGACGGTCCACGCGGGATCGACGCGCCCGCCTTCCACGGCCTTGGCCAGCCCGGCGTAGGCGGCGGCCGCCGCCGGCTCGGCGAAAACGGCGGCGCCCCGGGCTACCTCGGGTATGGCGGCCAGAATCTCGTCGTCGCTCACCCGAACGCCGAAGCCGCCCGAAGCCCGGATGGCCTGCACGGCCGCCTCGCCGTCACGCGGCACGCTCACGGAGATGGAGTCGGCCACCGTCTCGCCGGAGACGGGCCGAATCGTGCCGTCGCCCTCGAGGGCGCGCACCACGGCGTCGCTTCGCTCGGCCTGCACCGCCAGGAGCCGCGGGACCCGATCGATGAATCCGAGCCGGCGGAATTCGTCGAACCCCTTCCACACGCCGCTGATGATGTTCCCGTCGCCTACGGGCACGACAACCAAGTCGGGCGCGGTCCAATCCATCTGCTCGCAGATTTCGAAGGAGACCGATTTCTTTCCCTCGCGGGTGAACGGGTTGTAGCCCGTGTTGCGGTTGTACCAGCCGAACCGGCTGGTGGCCGCTAGGCACAGGTCGAAGGCGTCGTCATAGGTGCCCTCGACCGCCAGCACCTCGGCGCCGAAGGCCAGCAACTGGGCCACCTTCGCCCGCGGAGCCGTTTGCGGAATGAAGATTCGCGTGCGCATGCCCAGCGCCGCCGCCAGGACGGCCGTCGAGGACGCGGCGTTGCCCGTGGACGCCCCGGTTACGAAGTCCAAACCGATCTCCCGAGCACGCAGCAGGGCGATGGCACTGGCCCGATCCTTGAACGAGGCGCTCGGGTTTCGCCCGTCGTCCTTGACGAACAGGTGGCCCAGCCCCAGCTTCTCGCCCAGCCGGGGGGCGTGAAACAGGGGGGTCCAGCCGATGGGCGGCGACTCGAACCGCTCGAACACCGGGTACAGCGGGGCGTACCGCCACATCGTCCGGTCGGCGTTTCCGGACAGGTCGTCTTTGCTCCACGATGCCCGGATGGCCTCGTAGTCGTATTCCACCTGCAAGTTCGCGCCGCAGGCGGAGCACGTGTAGACCCCCTGCTCGAGCGCGTGGCTCGCGGAACAGCGAACACAGCGCAGGGCGGTCACGTTACCGGTTCGGGGTGCAGGCACGATGTCACTCTCGCACGATCCGGGTGCCCGTTTTGCCGGCGATGGCCCGGCCGAGGTTCTCCGGGTTGGTGATCAGGGCCTCGCCTCCGCCGGCCTCCAGGTAGTCCACGATGGCCTGAATCTTGGGCAGCATGCTGCCGGGCGCAAACTGCCCCTCGTCGATGTACCTTCGGGCCTCGGCCACCGTCATCCGATCCACCGGTTTCTGGTCGGGCTTGCCGAAGTTGAGGTAGACCTGCTCGACTACGGTGGAGATCAGCAGCAGGTGGGCGTTGAGCTTGCGGGCCAGAAGACTGGAGGCTAGGTCCTTGTCGATGACGGCCTCGATGCCGGTCAGCGTGCCGTCGTCCGCCCTGACAACCGGGATGCCGCCGCCGCCGACGGCCACCACGACGAAGTCCTCGTCGATGAGCCGTTTGATCGCGCTGAACTCCAGGATCTCCCTGGGTATGGGTGAGGCCACCACGCGGCGAAAACCTCGTCCCGCGTCCTGCACAACGGTCCACCCGTCCTTCTCCTGGTGGGCCCGGGCCGTTTCCTCGTCCAGGAAGCTGCCGATCGGCTTGCTCGGATGTTGGAAGGCCGGGTCGTCGGCGTCTACCAGCACTCGGGTGATGACGGTCGCCACGGGCAAGGGGTTCGGCCAGCCGCGCATGCAGTTGTCCAGGCCCTGCTGGATCTGGTAGCCGATCCCGCCCTGCGTGTCCGCCCCGCACGAGTCCAGCGGCACCGGGTGAAGCTCGTGGGCCGCCAACTCCGATCGGCGCAGGATGAACCCCACCTGTGGCCCGTTGCCGTGCGTGATGACCACCCGGTAGCCCCGTTCGAGCAACTGGACGATATCGCCGCAGGTCTTGAGGCAGGCGGCGTACTGGTCCGGTACCGTGCGGTGCTCCCGGTCGGCGATCAGCGAGTTTCCGCCGATGGCAAGGACGATCAGTTTCTTCTGTGAAGCCATGACAGCTACCGTTCCTGGTTGGACAAGGGACACATCGGTCCATTGTCTACGGGGTCGTTACCGGGGGAGGCAGCCGACGCCGGTGCCGCCCGGTCATCGTCCGGATTCAGCGGTAAATGAGCCCGCGTGGTCCAAGGCGTGCACTCGAGCAGTCTTACGGACCGACAATGCCTGGCTGGGTACCGCGAGCCCCGTATGATGAACCCCAATGCCTGCCCCGTCAAGGGCTTCCAGGTGTTCGTCGGGGACGATGGCGGCGAGCGACGCTGCCACTCGCGACTGAGATGGCCCGCGGTCTGCGGCGGGCGGCTACTCCCTGACCGGTTCTTTCCGCCCCCACAGGCGGCCGAAGAGGCCCTTGCGCTGATCTGAACCCGGTTCGTCGTCCAGCGGATCGCTGGCGATCTTCTTGGCCATCTCGTAAATGGCCATGCGGGCGGGGCTCCGGGGCGAGTCGGTCAGGATGGGCTGCCCCAGGTCCAGCGAGGCCATGACCCGGCGGTAGTCGTTGGGGATCGTGCCGAAGACCGGGCGGCCGAAGTGCTCCGCCACGTCGTTGGGATTGATACGCTCGTAATCGGCTTTGCAGCGGTTGAGCACGACCTCGACGGAGTCCATGTTCGCCCCCATCTGCTTGAGCAACTGGTAGATTCTGGAGGCGTTGCGGATCGACGGGACACTGAGCTGGGCCACCACCAGCACCAGGTTGGCGTGCTCGATGGCCGCGGCGCTGAAGAAGTTGAATCCCCTGGGCAGATCAACGATCACGTTGGCGTACATGCTGGCCAGGAACTCGAGGAGCTTCTCGACGTTCTCCGGGGCCACCTCCTGAGCGTCGCGGGTACTATCGGGTCGGGCCAGAACGTGCACGTCGCAGGGAAGGGCGTGCATGGCGGACTCAATGATCGTCCGGTCGAGTTCGGTGCCGGTGCGGCACAGGTCGGCCACCGAGTAGGCCGGCTCGCAGTCGAAGGCGCAGGCCACGTCGCCGAATTCCAGGTTCAGGTCCACCAGGGCGGCGGGGCGGTCGGTCAGGTGGCTCAGCTCGATGGCCAGGTTGCAGGCGATCGTCGTGGCCCCGACCCCCCCGGTCGAGCCGACCACGCAGACGCGCCGCGAGGTGTGGACCACGTTCGCTCGCGTGGCCTGAATCCTGGCGATGGCGCTTTCCAGGTCGTCGGTCTCGATGGGCGAGCAGACGAACTGGCCGCACCCCGCCCGCATGGCATGAATGATCGCCTCGGGGTCGTTCCGGCCGCTGATGCCGATGATGCCTATGTCCGGGACCTGACGGACCAGGCACTGGACGACCTCCAGAGACCCGTCCAGGTCGGGGTCGAGATTGACCAGGACCATGTCCGGTCGGGTGGTGCTGATACATTTGCTGAGCTGGTCCCAGGTGGGCACCTGGTTGACCACCTGCAGACGCGGCAGGTTGGTGAGCGCGCGGCGGATCTGCTCACCGGTATCGGCATCGGTGTTGAAGAAGCAAACCCGGACGTGTCGGTGCATGGAAATCCCCTGCCGGGCACGTACGCTCCTGGAAGCCGAGCTGGCGCGCGCGGCGCCGGTAACTTCGTTATCGGAGACCGGGGGCGGTGGATTCGCAAGAAACCGGCCGGATCATGCCGCCGGTCCGCTCGTGCGCGGTCTGCCCGGCGTGGCCGGACACCGGCGCGCCGAGGGCCGTCCTATAACGAAGGTAAGCAGCAGGCCAAGTCGTCCCCGGGTCCGGCGAGCAACGGCACGTGCCTGGGCCGGGGCGCCGCCGCCATCCTTGCCGGCGGTGGGCCACCGTTGCACCGACGGGGCCCTCGGATCATTCCCGAACCAGTGTGAATAGCGGGTCCTGATCGTAGGTATGACCCGGCAAACCGAGGGCGCCCTGAAGCTCGTCGTCATCGGGGGCTATGAGCGTGGCTCCGAACTGGATGGCCTGGGTCCCTCCGAACTGGCTGGGGACGTTCGTCTGGTACTCGGTGCGAACGCTGAACGAATCGCCCACCAGGATCACCACGACCTCCGTGAGGTGCATGTATTGCTCCGAGTCCTCCAGGAAGTCCTCCAGCGGTTCAAACACGCCGCCCGAGCCGACGTACGTGCCGGTGACCGATTCCGTCTCGTAATCGAAGATCACCTCGGTCCCCGTCGGGAAGCCGAAGAAGGCCCCCAGCAGCGTTCCACCGAAGCGGGTCACGACTCCGTCGGCCGAGAGGGTCAGGATCAGCTCGCCGCTCTCCAGGGGACCGGTGGCCTGTCCGCGGAAGGTGGCCCCGCCCATGTCTTCAGCCAGTGCGCCGCCACCCTCGTTGACGGCCACGAACTCGGGTGGCGTCACCTGCGGACCGGCGGTGTTGGCGTTGTCCTCGGCGCCCGGCGGAACGACATCGCCGGTAGCGCCGCCGCCGGAAGCGCAGCCCCCGACAACGAGCGACAGGGCCGCCAGCATGCCGATCTCTCGCAATGTCCGGTTGGACGATCTCATGTCTGCCTCCGCACCTGGCCGGTCGGCCACTGTTGGCAACGCGGTGTCCAACCCCTCCAACCGCAGACGCGCTGAACAGCCTGCGTCAGAGAGCCGCGGCCCCCGGGGGCTGCGGCTCGCGGGTCTCGAAGCCCCTCGTAGTCTGTTGTTTACGACACAACCGGCAGGCGGTCAATCACCGGCGAGCCGCGAAGCGAACTCCCCCGGCGCCAACCGCCGGACCGGCGGACACGGACCGCCCCGTGTTGCCCCGGACGGTACCGCCCGCACATCGGGCCGGCTTGAATCGACATGGCCCCGGCACTACAATCCTCGTTCCTTGCCAACCGGAACCCTTGCCCGGCAGATTCGAATGGCCCGACGCTACATAGGTGAGCTGACCCCCGGGGAACGGATCGAGGACCAGGTCTTCCTCATCGCCTCGAAGGACCTCCGGCAGACGAATCAGGGCTCCCTCTACATCCACCTGGTCCTGGTGGACCGGACCGGGCAGGTCCCGGCCCGCATCTGGCAGGCCACCGAGGCCATGTTCGAGACCATTCCCGAAGGAGGCTTCCTGCGGGTCAAGGGACGCAGCGAGAGTTACAAGGGCTCGCTCCAGTTCATCGTCGAGGCGATCCGTCCGATCGAGGATCGCGACTCGATCGAGTTGGGCGAGTTCATGCCCAAGACCGAGGGCGACATCGAGGACATGTGGGCCCGTGTCGAGGAAATCGTCGGCCGGATCAGGAACGAGTACGTCGCGGCACTGATGCACTGCTTCCTGGCGGACGAGGAGCTGGTCCGCCGGTTCAAGACGGCTCCGGCCGCCGCTCAACTGCACCACGCCTATCTGGGCGGGCTGCTGGAGCACACCCTGGCCGTGCTCGAAATGGCTGTCCTGGTGGTTCCGCGATATCCGAAGGTGTCGCTCGACTTGGTGCTGGCCGGTGTCTTCCTGCACGACATCGCCAAGACGGCCGAGCTGAAATACGAGACCAATTTCGGGTACGCCGACGCGGGCCAGCTCGTGGGGCACATCCCCCTGGCCACGGTGTGGATCGAACTCAAGGCCGCCGCCGCGGCCAAGGAGCTGGGCAAACCGTTCCCCAACGATATCAAGTACGTGCTGCAACACATCGTGCTGTCGCATCACGGTCAGTATGAGTTCGGCAGCCCCAAGCTGCCCGCCCTGCCCGAGGCCGTCGCCGTCCACTACCTGGACAACCTCGACGCCAAGCTGCACACCTTCGTGCGAGAGATCGAGAAAGACCCCGACGACGAGAGTCGCTGGACCAAGTACAAACCAATGGTGCAATCCAAAATCTTCAAGCCCGATGTCCTCAATGATCGTACCGAGTAGACGTTCCACAAGATGAACTACGCACAGCTCAACGACCAACAGATTGCCGCTATGCTTGGCGCGATCGGCGTTCGCTCGATCGACGACCTGTTCTCCGTCATCCCCGACGCCCAGCGATTGAAGCGCCCGCTGAACATCCCCGACGGCGTCTCGGAGTTGGAGATGCTGCGAGACCTCCGGTCGCTCACCGACCGAAACGCCGACTGCACCGAGCTGGTCTGCTTCCTCGGCGCCGGGGCCTACGACCACTTCATCCCCACCGTGGTGGACGACCTGGCCGGCCGGGGCGAGTTCCTGACCGCCTACACGCCCTACCAGGCCGAGGCCTCGCAGGGCTCGCTACAGGCCTTCTACGAATACCAGACCATGATCTGCCAGTTGACCGGCATGGACGTGGCCAACGCCTCGCTCTACGAGAGCGCCAGCTCGGCCGCCGAGGCGGTTCTGCTGGCCCGCGGCGCGACGCGAAGGAACCGCGTCGTCGTGTCGTTGGCCGTCCACCCCGAAACGCGCCAGGTCCTGGACAGCTACATGAGCTGTCTGACGCTGGACCTGGCCACGGTTCCCATGGCGGACGGCGCGACGGACCCCTCCGTCCTGGCCGACGCGGTCAACGACGACACCGCGGCCGTGGTGGTTCAGTCGCCGACGTTCTTCGGCTGCATCGAGCGGCTGGCCGACCTGGCCCGAATCGCGCACGACGCCGGGGCTCTGCTGATCGTCTCGGTCGATCCGATCAGTTGCGGGCTGCTCAAACCGCCGGGCGATCTGGGGGCCGATCTCGTAGTGGGCGAGGGTCAGGCCCTGGGTATCCCGCTGGGTTACGGCGGACCGTACCTGGGGTTCTTCGCGGCCAAGGAGAAATACCTCCGCAAGATGCCCGGGCGCGTGGTTGGGATGGGCGCGGACGCGGAGGGCCGGCGAGGCTTCTGCCTGGCCCTGCAGACCCGCGAGCAGCACATCCGACGCGAGCGGGCCACCAGCAACGTCTGCACCAACCAGGGGCTCATGGCCCTGCGGGCGGCCGTGTATCTGGCCGCCATGGGCAAAAGCGGCATCGCCGCAGTGGCGGCCCAATGCCTGGACAAGGCCCACTACGCCGCCCAGCGCATCGCCGCCCTGGACGGCTACTCTCTGAAATTCCAGGCGCCGTTCTTCAAGGAGTTCACCGTGCAGACCGGCCGCGGCGTGCCGGCGGTATTGAAGAACTGTCGCCAGAAGGGAATCCTGGCCGGCGTTCCGCTGGGACGCTGGTTCGAGAACCTCGCCGACTGCTTCACCGTGGCGGTTACCGAAAAGCGAACCCGGGACGAGATCGACCGGCTGGTCGACGCGCTGGATACGGCATAGAACCATGGCATCCGGCAACGACATGACGACGCACCACCAGAACGAAGCCCCGCTGCTGTTCGAGAAGAGCACACCGGGTACGTGTGCGGCCTCTCTGCCGCGTAGCGACGTTCCGGCCGTGGACCGCAATGCAGTCATCGGTGCGGACCTGTTGGCCGACGCGCCGCCGCAGCTTCCCGAGATCGGCGAACTCGACCTGGTCCGGCACTACACGCGGCTCAGCCACCGCTGTTTCAGCATCGACGAGCACTTCTACCCGCTGGGCAGTTGCACCATGAAGTACAACCCGCGGATCAACGAGCGGGCCGCGGCCATGCCCGGTTTCGCCCAGGTCCACCCCTATCAGGACGAGTCGGACGTACAAGGTCTGCTCGAACTGCTCTACCGCCTGAGGATGGACCTGGCCGAGGTCTCCGGACTGGCCGAAGTCACGCTCCAACCCGCCGCGGGCGCCCATGGCGAGATGACCGGCTTGATGATCATCAACGCCTATCACCGCGATCGCGGTCAACCTCGCACCAAGGTACTGGCCCCGGATTCGGCACACGGCACCAACCCGGCCAGTTGCACCATCTGCGGTAAGAGTTACCAGCAGATCGCGTCGCTCAAGAGCGGGCGCATCGACGTGGACGCCTTGCGCCAAGCCGTCGATGACGACACCGCGGCCCTGATGATCACCAACCCCAACACCGTGGGGGTCTACGACGAGCAGATCGCCGACATCGCCGAAATCCTGCACGCCAGGGGCGCCCTGCTGTACCTCGACGGGGCCAACCTGAACGCCATCCTGGGCATCGCCAGGCCCGGTGATTTCGGCGTGGACGTGATGCACTTCAACACGCACAAGACGTTCGCCACGCCGCACGGCGGTGGAGGCCCCGGAGCCGGACCGGTCGGCGTGGCCGACCACCTCCGCCCCTTCCTGCCCGTGCCCCAGGTCGTGCGCCGGGATGACGGAACCTTCGCTTGGGACGAGGATCGGCCCAAGTCCATCGGCAAGGTGCGCTCCTTCTACGGGCAGATCGGCGTGCTGGTGCGGGCCTATACCTACGTCCGCGCGCTCGGCGGTGACGGCCTGCTCGATGTCGCTCGCAAGGCGGTCTTGAACGCCAACTATCTGGCGGCCCGGATCAAGGGCCGCTACGAGCTGCCCTTCCCTCCGCCGTATGCCCACGAGTTCGTCGCCCTGCCCCACTTCGACGAGCAGGACATCAGCAACGTGGACGTGGCCAAACGGCTGCTCGACTTCGGCATGCACCCGCCGACCATGAGCTTCCCCATCGCCCACTGTCTGATGATCGAGCCCACCGAGACCGAGTCGCTGGCCTCGCTGGATGCGTTCGCCGACGCCCTCATCGCGATTGCCGACGAGGCCAAGGACCATCCCGAGCGCATACGCGAAGCGCCACACACCACGCCCATCCGGCGGATGGATGAAGTGGGGGCCAATCGCAAGCTCAACGTGCGCTGGCGACCCGAGTAGTCGGTGTCAGACCATGCTCACCTGCAATGCCGTCGGGTGGCACGCTTTCACGCGGTCGGGTGGCATGCTTTCACGCGGCGAAGCCGCGGGTAAGCATGTTCGACCAGGGGCAGAGCATGCCACCCGCGAACTGGGCGTGATTCGCAATGCTGACCATACGCGTCATACACGATCCGCCGCAATCCGGCCCCCTCAACATGGCTGCTGACGAGACCCTGCTAAACCGGGTCGGCGCCGGCGACTCCCCGCCGACGCTGCGGTTCTACCAGTGGGACCCGCCGACCATCTCGCTGGGCTACTTTCAAAAGTACGCCGACTATGAAGCGCTCCCGCCGCCGGCCGGCGAGCTGCCCGTCGTGCGGCGACTGACCGGCGGCGGCGCCATCCTCCACGATCGCGAACTGACCTATTCGCTGGCCCTGCCCGTGGACCACCCGCTGCTGAGCGGCGGGCCGAACAGGCTCTACGAGCTGGCCCACGACGCGGTCATCGCCTGCCTGTCGGAGGCCGGTATCGACTCCTGGCGCGGGTGCGAAACGGACGACTCGACCGCCGCCCGCGGCCCGTTCTTCTGTTTCGCCCGGCGGCACTGCCTCGACGTCCTGGTGGGTGACCGCAAGCTGGCCGGCAGCGCCCAGCGGCGCACGCGGACCGGAGTGCTCCAGCACGGCTCCATCATCTTCGAGCAGCGTTTCGCACAGCAACCCGTCGCCGCCGTCCGCGAGGCGACCGATCTGGCACCGGCCGACCTCGCCGACCGCTTTGCCGCGGCCTTCGCCGCCCAAACCGGCTGCCGCCTCGATCCCGGCGAATGGACCGAAGCGGAGCGCGAGGCCACTGGCCTGCTGGCCAACAAATACGCGGGCCGGGATTGGCTGCGGCGGAGGTGACGGCGGCATGTTACCGGGCAGCGTGATGCCAAAACCGTGCCGCTCAGGAGCCACTACGGTTGATGAGCGGGTTGCGTGGCCGCCTTGATCTCTCGCATGCGCGCTTCGTGTTCCGCGGCTTGAGCCTTCAATTGCTCGCACTCGGCCGGGTCGATTCCCTCGATTTCCTCGACGTTGGGTGGGCGTTGTATCAGGAACTCGAATCGCCCATCAACCTCCTCGCGCGTGTACTTCTCGGATCGCAGCACCCGCCCCGAGCGATCCACGTAGGTGACAGCAAAAAGGTCGCCTTCGGGGCTCTGGCGGTCGAAGAAGACCTCCATCCGCACCGTGCCGCCGGGCAGGTCCTTGCCGCTGACGAAATGCAGCCGATCGATGCCGATTTGGTGCGACTCATGGGCCAGGATCGTGTCCAGCAATAGGATTCGATCCAAACGTTCCACCGGCGTAAGCATGTTGCTCCAGGCTTGGTCTACGAGGGCTTGATCTTTCTCCTCCAGGCGCGAGACCATCGGTTTGCTCATCGGTCCGCAGCCGATGACCAGCAGGCACGCCAAAGGCAGTGTCCATCGCATTTGGGGGCTCCTTTGCGTTTTCGAGCGCAATACACTGGATTGCCAGGGCGCGAGCGCCCAACAACAGGTACAAGCCTGGTCAGCGTACCAGATCGTTGGAATGTCTCACAGGGAGGCGCAGGCGTGACTTGGACTGCTGGCGAAGGTGGGCCTACTCCGGATGTTCTTCCTTGAATCGCTGGTGGGCGGTGCAGACGGACGGGTCGTTGCAGCAGATGTCGCGGATGTACTCGTAGTAGACGTTGGGCGGCTCGTCGTACTGCTTCCGCAGCGGGCACTTCAGGGCGATGCGCGGCTTCGAGGTCCGCCCGCCGCCCAGGATGAACGACTGAAGGTAGACCAGGTTCTTCCCCGCGAAGCACTGCATCTTCCGGTTCAGGCTCGCCTCCAGCTCGGTCAGGTTGGCGGTCAGCTCCTCTTCGGTCACCGGGGGCTGCTCGCCCTTGGCCACGTAGTCGGCCATGGCCACCTGGGAGATGGTCCGGTCGAAGGTCTCCTGCTCCAGCGGGTACTCCAGGAACGACGCCGCCCCCAGCTTCATGGCCGTGGCCTGGTACATGCCCGCCTCCGACGACGCCACCACGATCGTCGGCGTCTTGAGGTTGTTCCGCTGCATGTGCCCCAGCAATTCCAGGGCGTCGCGACGCTTGCCGTTCATGCCCACTACGACCACCTGGGGCCGGAACTTGCTCATGGCCTTGAGACCGCTGCGCAGATCGGAGGTCACCGACACCTGATGCCGCTTGCCGGCGTGTTGCTCCAGGGCACGCCGCGCGCTTCGCTCAGGGTGGATAATCAGCACACGCGCCATCCAGGGACTCCATGGGGAGCGGATCGGAGCCGTCGCCCGGCGGTTGGGCAGGCCCATCGCCACGGGTCGTGTCCCTCCGGAAGCGGGACACTCAATGCTAGGCTGTCGGCGGGGTCAAATCAACTCGGCGGCGCAAGGGTCCAGCAGGGCCGTCCGGGTGCCGGCGGGCATGGGGGCGGTTTGACGCTGCTGGTTCCGTGGGGCATACTACATTTGTGCCGCTGCGGCTTCAGTGCGGCGTTACGGTGGCGCTCTGCGCTCGGCCGGCGGGAGGTCACCGTGGAGGCTTCGGGCTCGCAGGTCCGCCCTCGACGCACACCGCCGATCTTCGAGACCGGCTCTGGTCTGCGGCCTGGTGATCGGCACTACGGCTCGTTGGTGTTGCCATGTCAGACCTGAAGGTCGTCGTCTGTCCGAACTGCCTGCAGAAGTACCGGGTCCGGGCGACTCAGGTCGGCCGCCGCGCGGTCTGCAAGACCTGCGGCCAGCGGTTCAAGATCGCCGAGGACCAGAAGATCGACGACGACACGATCTTCGGCTGGGTGACCGCGGACGACCCGGCCGGAAACAGCGTGCTGGGCGGCACCGGCATCCTGACGCCGCCACCGGCCGAGAAGCCGGCCGCCGCCGCCCAGTGGCGCCGCCCTCCGCCGCCGGATCGGCCCCGGGTCAAGTTCGACCGCATCGATGAGATCGGGGCCTACTTCGAGTTCCCCGCCTTCGTGCTGGATGATCCGGACCTGCGCTGTGCCTTCCCCCATCGCTGCGTGCACTGCCTGACCCCAAAGGATCTCACGGTGCACGTCATGATCTGGGGCGACAAGCTGCCGCGGAGCGACGCCTTGCGGCTCAACGAGGCGGAGAGCCGGACGGTCCGCAAACTCGACGAATTGATGGCTCGCGATCCCCTGGAGTGGTTCGACAAGCTCGATCCCATCGGCGTGCTGCCGCCGCCTTATTCCAACCCCTTCCCCTATTACGTCTGCGGGCAGTGCAGCCCCATCGGCGAAGTGATCTGCCACGTGCTCGATCACGAGGGCATCGAGCACTGCCAGGTGGCCATTGCCAACCTGACCATCGCGGTGGACTTCTATCGCAACAACGGCGGCCGCAAGGAGCCCGCCTACCAGAAGATCCTGGTGGCCAGCCGACTGCAACAGGACAACCAGTGGCAACAGTTGCCCTTTGCCGTCCGGGCCAAGATTTCGCAGTGGTTCACCCAGGATGAGGGCGAGAGCTTCCTGGGATACTACCCCGACGAGGCCTTCAGCCGCTCGGAGACGGGAACGGCCGGGCTGATCCTCACGGACCGGCGCATGGTCTACAAGAAGTACGCTTCCCGGCGGGAGTACAAACTTGACGCCGCCGGCACGCTGTTCATCGAGGCCACCAGGGCCGCCGCCAACATCGAGATATCCCAGGAGGGCGAGCGCGACGCCATGGTGACCATCAAACCGCTGGCGGCCGGCAACCTGGCCCGCAGGCTCGGCGAAGCGGCCACCACCTGGCAGATCCGCGTTACCACTTCTGATAGCTGATTCGGCCCAGGGAGTCGGCCAACATCGATCCTGGCGGCTAGGTGCGCTGCCGGCGCCTGCGGAGCGGCTTGCCGTCGGTCCGCGTGCGAGTTCACGGTCCATCCGCCCGGTCCCGGGGCGGCATCAAGGGACCGTGCTTGACCAGCGGGGCGCGGCCCGGTATCTCACCAACAGCGATGCCTGGCGGGGATCAGGTGCGGTTCGGGAAGATTCCGGGTGATCCTCGGCGCGGCCGGACGTGACCGACCATGCAGGACCAGATCCATCACGGTCCCGCCACGACGGGCGGCGACATGGCGGACCACATCTCCGAGGCCCGCCAGCGCGCCCGGCGCATGCTGGCCGCCGAGGCCCACGTGGGACCGGTCGACGACGCCCGCCAGTCGATCGCCCGGGCCCGCGACGGCGTGCTGCTGATCTGGCTGATCTGGGTGGCCCTGCATGGCTTTGGTGTATCAGCCGAGGTTGGCGGCATCCTGGTGGCCGCTGGCGTGGGGCTGTCGATCTTCATCGGGTTGGTGGCCGCTGTCGCCACGCGCACGCAACTCCAGTATTACGAGTCCGAGCTGGAGCGCGAGCGCCAGGAGATCCGCAACACGCCCGAGCACGAACGCGAAGAGGTGCGGGCCCTGTACGCCGCCAAGGGTTTCAGGCCGCCACTGCTCGATCAGATCACCGACACGATCTGCGCCGACGACGATCGCCTGCTCAAGGTCATGATGGAGGAGGAACTGGGCTTCTTCATCCACCGATTCAACCACCCGGCAATGGTCGGCCTGTGGCACGCCGGCGGTTCCCTGGTGGGGGCGCTGGCCTTGGCCGTCCCGCTCTGCTTTGTGGATATCGCCACGGCGCCGCTGTGGATGATCGCCGGTACGACAGTGCTTCTGGCCGCCATCGCCCTGATCCGCGGATCGCCCAAAGGGCAGTTCGTGCCCATGTTCGCCACCTCGATCATTCTCGGCGGCGTCACCGGCGGCCTGGTCCACTTCCTGGCCGGCTGGCTCCATGGCACTGGCTGATCCCGGCAGGCACACCGCTACGGTGACCGGAACATGAAACCCAAGCCGCTCAGACCGTCGCGCAGGGCCCTCAACCCCATCCTGCTCGACGCGCCCGTGCTGGCCGCCGACGCCACCCGGGCCAGCGTTTTCTACACGCCCACCGCACAGGCGCTGGACCGGCACATTCCGCTGATCTCGGCCGGAGCCGCCGCGCTGTGCCTGCTGAGTGCCTTCGTCGTCGACCGGGCCGGTCTGCCGCAGCCGTTGGTTCATCTGTTGACCTTGATCGCTTTTGCCATCGCCGGCCTGCCCGCCGTTGCTTCGGTGTGGGATTCGCTGCGCGAGGTCAAGATCGACATCGACGTGCTCATGCTGCTGGGCGCCTGCCTGGCGGCCGTCATCGGCAGCCCCATGGAGGGCGCCCTGCTGCTGGTGCTGTTCGCCCTGTCCGGGGCGCTGGAGACCTACGCCCTCCAGCGCACCCAGTCGGCCATCGACGCCCTGGCCCGGCTGTCGCCCGACGAGGCCGTCCTGCTGACCGACGACGGGCCGCAGACCGTCCGGCTCAAGGAGGTCGCCCTGGGGCAGCGTCTTTTGGTCCGCCCGGGAGATCGCGTGCCGCTGGACGGTCAGGTGGTGGACGGCAACTCGGCCGTGGACGAGTCGGCCATCACCGGCGAGTCAGTGCCCCGCGACAAGGAGCCCGGCGATCTTGTCTTCGCCGGCACGGTCAACACCCACGGGCGACTGGTCGTCGAGGTGACCAAGCTGGCCGGTGACACCACGCTGGCACGCATCGTCAAGCTGGTCGGCGAGGCCCGTCATCGCAAGGCCGGAGTCGAACGGCTCATCGACCGCATCGGGCCGCCCTACTCCGCCGCGATCATCGCCCTGTCGGTCCTGGTGGCCCTGATCCTGCCCCCCATCGCCGGGCTGTCCTGGTCCGAATCCATCCATCGCGGGATCGCCGTGTTGATCGTCGGCAGTCCCTGCGCCCTGATCATCGCCACGCCGGTGGCCTACCTGTCGGGCATCGCCGGCGCCGCCCGGCGCGGCGTGCTGATCAAGGGCGGCGTGTACCTCGAGGTGCTGGCCCGCACCGGCGTCATGGTCTTCGACAAGACCGGCACCCTGACCACCGGTCGCGTCCGACTGGTGGACCTCGAACTGCTCGACGGCACGGATCGCGACCAGGCCCTGCGACTGGCCGGAGCCGTCGAGACCTCCAGCACGCATCCGCTGGCCGTGGCCGTCATGACCGCCCTGGCGGAACGCAACCTCGAGCCCTACAACGCCAGCGACATGACCTCGACACCCGGGCAGAGCCTGTCCGGCATGGTCGACGGGCGAGAGGTCTGGATCGGGCGCCCGGGTGTGGCCGGCTCGCGACTCGACGGGCCGTTGCGTGACCGGTGCGCCGCCCGTGTAGAGGCGGTCCGCAGCGCCGGACAGACTGCCTCCGTCATGCTGGTCGACGGCTCGCCGACCATCCTGATCTTTCAGGACACGTTGCGCGAAGGTGCCGCCCGTTGTGTAGCCGCCCTGCGCAAACAGGGCGTGCGGCACGTCGAGATGCTGACCGGCGATCACGAGCTGGTGGCCACCGCCATCGCACAGGCCGTCGGCCTGGACGGGTTTCACGCCGAATTGCTGCCCGAGGACAAGCTGACCGTCGCCCGCCGCCTGCGCCAGCAGCACGGGCACGTCGTGATGGCCGGCGACGGCGTCAACGACGCCCCGGCGCTGGTCGACGCCGACGTGGGCATCGCCATCGGGTCCATCGGAGCCGACGTGGCCTTGGAGGCCGCCGACATCGTCCTGCTGGGCGAGCGCATCGAGCTGATCGCCTGGCTGCACCGTCAGGCCCTGCGAACCGCCTCGATCGTGCGGCAGAACCTGACCCTGGCCATCGGAGTGATTACCGTGTTGGGCTGCTGCGCCGTGGCCACCGACCTGCCGCTGCCACTGGCGGTCATCGCCCACGAGGGCAGCACCGTCCTGGTGGCGCTCAACGCCCTGCGCCTGATTCGCGGCGGTCCGCAGCAATAGTCGGCCGCGACCGTTCTCGCGCCGCCCGCCGCTGCCTCGTCGGGCACTACCGCTACGCCCGCACCAACTACCGCTCCGCGTCGCGCTCGAAAACCATCATCCTGGCCCCCTGGGCGGCCACTTCCGTGTGAAGCCGCCAACCGTCCGCCGCCATGCGGTTCAGGTAGCGCTCCACCTCCTGGTAGTAGGGCCGCTCCGGCGTGTTCTCCGGCCAGGGAGTGACGCGATAGACCGGCTCCCGCGAGCCCGACGACGCGTCGCCCTGCTGGAGTGCCAACGCCCAGGCCGCGCACAGTGCCAGGATCAGGATTCCGACCGACAGCAATCGCCTGAAGTGCATCTCAAATCTCCTGCGCCCCCATCGCCGGTCACCGTACTCCACGTTCGCGTTACCGACAAGCCGTGCGACATCGCCGGCCGCGCCCGGTCGGACGTGTGGCCGGGCTCCTGCACATACGCCGTCCGGCCGATTAACACCTGGAGCATCCACGGAGGTGTTGATTCCAACAGGCCGAATGGGTACGCTCGCCTTTCCGCTCGTCGTTGGGGCGATCACACTCACCCGGGCCAGACGGTGGCACTTCCTCCTGCTGGGGACCTTCGCCGTCGCCTTGACCTATAACCTCTACATCGGAGGCGATGCCGCCCCCAGCAATCGGTTCCTGCTGCCCGTCGCGCCGGCCCTGATGGTCCTGGCCGCCCAGGGGATCCACCGGGCCATGGCCGCCGCCATGGAGTGCAAGACCCACCTGGCGGGTACGGTGGTCCGGTCTGCTGCGACCCTGCTCGGCGTGGTGACCTTGAACATGATTCACTGGGATCATTGTGTGCTGCTGGCCCGGCCACAGGGCACCCAAGCGGCCCACGTCAACCTCCTCTACGTGCATGCCCTCGACAAGACGGCCGCCCCTGACGCAACCGTAGCCGTCGGCTGGGCCGGCACCTTCCCTTATTTCTCGGGCCGGCGATGTTTCGACCTGCTCGGCAAGTGCGATCCCGACGTCGCTCGACTACCGGCGCGTAGCGATATCGCTCGGGCGGCCCACAACAAATACAACTTCGGCTACACGTCGGCCAAACACAGGCCGGACGTCGTTCTGCACTGGACCGATTCCACCGACCAAGGCGTCTTGCAGGACTACCACCCCGTGGCCGTCCCGGTGGACAAATGGAACGTCGTCTTTTGCGTCCGCAACCACAGCCGCAAGATCAAGGGCGCCCAACCCGTGGACTGGGAAACGTTCCGACGCTCGCAAACGCGAAACCCGTAGGCACGAACCCATTCTGTCTCGCGCCCGCTGCCCCGACGCCATCAGCCCGCTTCCCTGCCGGCACAACTGTGTCGACCCGCGCCCGAGTTACCAACGGGCCGTATCCCCTGGCGGCCCGGCGGTGTATAATCGACCGCAGTGGTGGCCATGCACGTCTGCCGGCTCCAGCCTGACCGGGCGACCTTCTGTCGCCCGACTGTATCTCGAACCGCTGACGACCTGCGCGCCGTTGCCCTCCCGGTGGCGTGCCTGCCGGTCAGTCAACGGGTTTCCGAACGATCACCCGCGTAAGGAGCACACCGATGGGCCGCAATGTGACACTCCGCTGTGCATCGTGCGAGACGAAGGATTGCCTCAACGGCAAGGACTGTCTGGCCGACGCCGAACGGCAGCAGGCCCTGTACGACGTGCCCGGCGTCGCCCGCCTGCACCAGGCCGCGACGGCCATCGAGGCCCGCTACTATTGCAAGGAGCCCCGTGTTCGCGAGGTGATGCTGTTCGCAAAGGAGATGGGCTATCGCAAGCTGGGCCTGGCCTTTTGCATCGGGCTGTCCCAGGAGGCCCAGTTCCTGGCCGACGTGCTCTCCACCGAGTTCGAGGTCGCCTCGGTCTGCTGCAAGGTCTGCGGGATCGATAAGAAGTCGCTGGGCCTCGAGCAGATCGTCGCCGACCGGGATCGCGAGACGATGTGCAACCCGGCCGGGCAAGCCACCCTGCTCAAC
>DATKXO010000461.1:0-10421 GCA_035528995.1 Phycisphaerae bacterium
GATCCAACGGTGGGATTTCCTGGTTCAGGTCGAACGGATCGAGCGTGCATGCCTCCGGCTCGGTGTCGCCGTTCTCGTTCGGCTCCGGGGCGGGTTCCTCGTTATCGTTGGCCACGTCGGCGTTCTCGTTGTCCTCGGCCAGGTTATCGTTTGCGTCGGCGGCATTCTCGTTGGCCTCGGATTCGTTCTCGTTTTCCTGCCCGTTGTCGTTCTCCTGGCCCTCGTTCGCGTTGACCTCCGTTTCGTTCTCGTTTGCCTGGGCCTGGTTCGCGTTGTCCTGCACCTGGGCGAGGAAGGCGGCCAGGTCGGCCAGGTCCTGGTCGTCGAGTTCGGCGGTCTGCGGATGGTCCGGGTCGGCCAGGCCCGCCTCGAGGGCCGCTGCGTCGAAGCCGCTCAAATCGGGCCCGTCACCACCGCCGGCCCCCGGGGCGCCGTGACAATCCGCGCACCGCGTTCCCTCCGCACCGAAGACCATGGCGCCGGCGGCGGGATCGCCCGCGGCCCCGGTGCCCTCATTTGCGTTCTCCTCGCCGGCACCTGCATCCGCGGCGCCGGGGCGGCCCTCGTCGGTGCGCGGCGCGACCGGAATGCAGGCCCAGTTCGCCACGGCAAACCAGGTGACCGCCAGAAGGCCGAGAAAGGGCATCGGACGCGTCCGCTGCGATGTTGGCAACATCAAACGGTCTCCTGACAGCACGAAGACTGTGCGACTCCTATCTCTCGGCTCATGGCCGAAACCGGGTGCGATCAGTCTGGCGGCTGGGGCGTAAACTCGCAAGGCGGCTCGATTCCCAGCCCGGTCGGGCCGCGGTGGGGGGTCCAAGTTCGACCGCCCCGTGCCGGCCCGCGGTTGGCCGTCGCGACCGCCACGCCGCTGCCGGGCCCGCAAACTGCGCTTCGAGCCGTTGGTGGGGGGACGCTGAGGTGAAGCCTCAGAAACGTCCCGGCTGCAAAAAATATTCCCCCGGCGGAACCGCGGCGACTATTGACGACCAACGGACATGGCGGTAGCTTCACCGCACCGATTATGGGTCGGTGCTTGGTGCGTACGTTCGTGCGCGATCGATCGGGCCAATAACCCGATGCCCCAGGTTGTCGCCACACGTGCCAGTCGCGTGTGGCGGGTGAGTGGAAAGTTATCAGAATCTTTCGATTGGGAGGACGTAACCGATGACCGGATCGTGGACTGTTCGCAGCGTAATGTTGGGCCTGGCTGTTCTGGGGCTGGGTGTGGTGTGGTTTGGGGCGGGGACGCCGGCCAGTGCAGGTGATACGGCCGGTGCCAGCGCCGCGAGCGCCGTCACCGCGACCGTGCTCGGCGCGGACGAGGCCGAGTACGTCGGCAGCAAGAAGTGCAAGATGTGTCATGCCAAGCAGTACAAGTCCTGGGAGGGCACCACGCACGCCTCGGCTCTGGATGGTCTGAAGCCGGGCGAGCGGGCCGAGGCCAAGACCAAGGCCGGGCTGGACCCCGAGAAGGACTACACCACCGACGAGACCTGTCTGGGCTGCCACGTTCTCGGCTTCGGCAAGAAGGGCGGCTACGAGGTGCTCGAGGACGCCGACGAGGCCGAGAAGATGCTCGCGACGCACGGCAACGTCGGGTGCGAGAGCTGCCACGGCGCCGGCGGCGCATTCATCGACCTCCACAAGACGATCAAGAAGGAGAAGCGCACCTACACCTGGAGCGAGATGGAAGAGGCCGGCCTGCTCAAGGTCAGCGAAGAAACCTGCAAGACCTGCCACAACGACAAGAGCCCCACCGGCGGCGAGTTCAACTTCGAGGCCATGAAGGAGAAGGGCACGCACGAGAACATCCCGCTCAAGCAGCGCGAAGGCTAAACGACCGGGACGCGCGACGGCCGAAGCATCGGCCGGCGTGCCGGCGGGTTCCGGGATGAAAACAGAGGCGTGGGCACCCGTAGTTCCGTGCGGGGGCCCACGCCTTCGTTGTTTGCCAGGCAGGTGATGTGTGTTGGAGGTGGAAGTCCTCTGCGGGCCGTGATGACCGGAACCGCCAGGGCGGGCCAGGGTGTCCGTGGCGAGGCGGAATCTGAAGGGAGCCGAAGCCCGAAACTCGGACCCGACGAACAGAAACCGGATAGAAGGCCGGTCGCGTAGGGTAACCCGGCAATGGACGGGGAGGCCCGAAAGTCATCCGGAGGCGCCGCAGGTAGATCCGGCGGGGCCCGAGGGAAGGGCGCATCACTTACTAATCCAGCCATAAAATGTTGCACTTAACAGAAAACAGTGGTATACTTGTCGCATGTTGAGCAAGGATGCCCGCTTTCTCTGCCCGGATGCCCAGGAAGCCTTGCGGTCGCGCGTGATAGCGGCCCTGCGTGGCGGCATGAAACCGGCCGTTGCGGCGCGCACCTTCGGCGTCTCGCGCAGCAGCGTCTGGAATTGGCGCAAACGAGTCGCATTGGGCAACATCACCTCGTTGCGATCCAAGAAGCGCGGCCGGCCGAAGGGCACGCAACTGGCTCCGCACCAGGCGGCCACGACTGTGCGGCTGATCACCGACCGCTGTCCCGACCAGCTCAAGCTGCCGTTTGCGCTCTGGACTCGGGAAGCCGTCCAGCACTTGCTGGCCGAGCGTTTCGGAGTGCGGGTCTCGGTTCGCACGGTCGGGCGCTACCTGGCCGGCTGGGGGCTGACGCCGCAGAAGCCGCTGCGGCGGGCCTACGAGCGCGACCCGGTCGCGGTGCAGCACTGGTTGGACCAGGAGTATCCGACCATCGAGAAGCGAGCCAAGGCGGAAAAGGCTGAGATCCACTGGGGCGACCAGATGGGCCTGCGGAGCGACCATCAGACGGGCACCAGCTATGGCCGCCGGGGGCGGACGCCGGTGATCCCGGGGACCGGGCAACGGTTCCGCTGCAACCTGATGTCGACCATCACCAACCGGGGGCATCTGTCGTTCATGGTCTTCAAGGAGCGTTTCACCGCGGCGGTATGCATCCGTTTTCTGCGCCGGCTGGTGCGACAGGCGGGTCGAAAGGTGATCTTGATTGTCGATCGTCACCCGGTCCATCGGTCGCGGGCCGTACAACGCTGGTTGGCGGCCAACGCCAAGAGAATCGCGCTGTTCTTCCTGCCGGGGTACAGCCCCGATCTCAACCCGGACGAGTTCCTGAACGAGGACGTAAAGAGCAACGCCCTCGGCCGACGACGACCCGCCACCCAGTCGGAAATGATCAAGGGCGTTCGTTCCTACCTGCACAGCACCCAACGCCAACCCGAAATCGTCAGAAGCTACTTCCAGGCAGAGCCTGTTCGCTACGCGGCCGCATAGATAGTCCAACATTTAGTGGCCGGGGTAATATCTTCTTCTTTGCGCGTTGCGGGTGGGCATTTCAGCTCAATCGGACCCGGATTCCTGCTGAAAACAGGTTAATCGGACCTGGATTCCTGCCGAAAAGCAGATGAGGACGTTGGCGGCTGCCTTGTGGGCCGGAAGAGGTAGCGGCGGGTTCATGTCCAAATCGGGGCGGCGTGACCGCTCATTTCTGGAGGCCGGATCATGTGGCGGGCGGAACTTCAGCAGGATCGGCGTTCGGAGCCGCGGCGCAGCGAGGCGGGGCAGATATCGTGGCACACGACGAATGGGGCGGTGAGGCGCGTCGGCTGGCTGAGCGACGCGTCGAAATCGAGCGTCTCGTTCGTGACGGTCGCAGCGCATCAACCGGAGTACGGGGAGGAGATCGAAGTGGTGCGGCCGGATCGCTCGCGGCAGCGCGTTCGCGTGACGCGGGTGGCGATCTATGACGAGCATCTGGCACTGGTGGCTTGCCGGGGTCGGAACTCGGCGGCGTAGGGGGCGGGAAGAAGCGGCACGTCGTTGGATTTGCATTTCTGATTGTCGCGGTGTTGTGTCCGGGCGCGCTGAAGCGCGCGGGTTGCTGGGTCGGTTCTGTCCGCGCGAACTGAAGTTCGCGGCTCGGGAGGGCGTCCGCGCGAACTGAAGTTCGCGGCTCGGGAGGGCGTCCGCGCGGACTGAAGTTCGCGGCTCGGGAGGGCGTCCGCGCGGACTGAAGTCCGCGGCTCGGGAGGGCGTCCGCGCGTTACTGCCTCGTCGGCTGCGAGAAGGCCCTGGACAGCGCGTAGGCGTTGCGGACGAACGGGCTGAGCTTGTCCGGGCGAACCTGCTCGTCGATGGCCGGCGCGACCACGGGTGATTTCGGGCCCAGCGTTGGAGCGACCGTTGGGGCCGGCGGTGCGGTACGGGCGGCCCAGCCGATGCCGACGCCGATGAGCAGGGTGGCGGCGTAGGCCAGGGGGCGCAGGATGCGCAGTCGCGAGCGCGGGAGCGGTGTCGGCGCGGCTAGCGGTTCGGTGGTCGCCGGTTGGGCCGGCGGCGGGCCGAGCTGCCGCAGGGCGCCCAGGGCGACCTGGAGGGAGTCGGCTTCGGCGCGGCATTTGTCGCAGACGGTCACGTGATCGTCGAAGGCCTCGCGGTCGGCGGGGTCGAGTTCGTGGCCGAGGTAATCGGCCAACATGCGGGCTACCTGGTCACAGTTCATGGCGGTCTCCGGGTATTGGCCGCTTCGTTAGGGGCGCGGCTCGGTCCGGGCTTGTGGGGTCTTGCAGGCCGTCCGGGCGAACTTTCAGAAGCGTATGCCTCAAGGCCCGTAAGGCGCGCAGGTAGTGGGTCTTGACGGTGGGGACGGACATGCCCATCTGCTCGGCGATACGGGCGAAGGTGCAGGCGTCGTAGACTTTGGCGACGACGACGGCCCGCTGGCGGTCGGTGAGTGCTTCGAGGGCGGTCGCAACCTGTAGAGCGGTTTCGCGCCGGGTGGATTCCTCGGTGGGGTCGGCGGGGGTCGGGTCCGGCGCGTGGGGTGCGCGGTTGCGAGCGTCGGACCTGCCGGCGGTGGAGCGGATGGCGTCGATGGCCAGGTTGACGGTGACGCGGCGCAGCCAGCCGATGGCGTTCTTCGGTGCGTCGGAGGTGGTGTGGGCCCGCCACCATTTGAGGAAGACCTCCTGGGTGACGTCGAGGGCGTCGTGGTGGTTCTGCACGAGGCGGTAGGCCCAGGCGTAGACCTGGGCCCGGTGGTTTTCGAAGGCGAACTCGGGGGCAGTTGGCATCCGGGCATCCGGCGCTGGAGTCAGTTCTGTTCGACGACCGAGGTGGCCAGCAGAATGACGTCGCGGTCGTTGAGGGCCTTGCCGTCGAACTCCCATTGTACCGCGCCGTCCTCGGCGTCCCCACTGATGCTGTTGTGGCCGATGATGCGTCCGGGCATGCGGGCGACGACCTTGATGTTCTCGTCCTGGAGGTCCTCGGTTATAGCGTAGCGGCGTCGTTCGCGCTCGAACTGGTCCATGAAGGTCTGACGCATCAGGCCGGTGGGATCGCGCTGGTCGAGGACGGACTCGATGGTGGACTCGAGCTTCTGATTGACGTCCCGGACGGCGGCGTCGATCTCGGCGGCGGCCTCCTCGCCCTCGAGCTGGAGGAGCTCGACGACGTCCTGCCTGTCGACGTCCTCGAAGACGTCGCGGATGCCCTGGTGAATGGCCAGCCAATCCTCCTGGGGGAGCGTTTCGTTGAGGGCGTTGGCGGCGGCCTCGGCGATCTTGAGGGTCTTGATGGCCTCGAAGGTGATGAGGGCTTCGGCGACGGTGCCGCGGTCCTGCTCGGACAGGTCGGCGAGGTCCTTTCCGTCGAGCTTCTTCAACTCGTCCTGGAGGAAGGTCCGGCGGTAGTACTCGACGTGGGACCAATCGCGGCGGTGGTAGACTCGCTTGAAGTGGTAGTAGGTTCCGCCGGGGCGATCCTCGGTGCGGACGGCGGTGGTGAAGTTGAGGGCCAGGTCGGCCAGGTCGTCGTCATCCCCGGCGAAGTGGGTGGGGAGATCGGCGCCGGGCGGGACGGTGAGGGCGGCCTTCCTGGTCAGGGTCCGGTCGCCGTCCTCGTCGGTCTTGATGGTGTCGTTGACGGTCCATGGGCCGGGGTCTTCGAGCAGGGCGTCGCCGGTGGTGACGTCGTCGACGCCGCCCTCGAATTCGACCTCAACGTGAATGGTGCCGTCGGGCATGATGGTGATGGTTTCCTCCCGCTCGACGCAGGCGGGGGCGCAGAACAGGGCCAGGATGGACAGGGCAGCGGTGAATGACAGGAGGCTGGCTCGTCGGAACATGTCGGAATCTCCTTCGTCTGGGTGCCGGTCGCCGCGGCACACGGTGGGTCATCACCCTTACAGACGCAGGAGGCAGCGGTTTGGATGACATGGCAAATCAAGACCGTGCACATCTGGATTGAGGGGGGCGAGCCGGCGGGCCACGGGGGCGGGAACCTGCGCGAGATTCCGCAGACGGTGGGGGACGACACCTGCCAGTGACGCTGAACAGAGGGTCGCATTGTCCACCGGCAGGCGGAGCCCGGCGGATCGATTTCGGCCGGATATTGCGTCTGTTGCGGCACGGAGGTTGCAGTGGTTGTGGCTCCATAGGCTCCGCGTGCGTGGTATCGGGGCCGCCGTGGGGCGGGCGCGGGTTGGTTGCGGGTCGGGTACGAGCCGTTCGAACAAGGACGGGCCATGAAGAGCGAAGTGCTTCTGGGCGATGAAACGGTTGCGCTGGCAGCGATCCACGCGGGGATCAGCGCGGCTTTCTCCTATCCTGGGACGCCGGCGACGGAGATTCTGGAGTTCGTCGAGCGGTACGCCCGGAACCAGAAGGACTCGCCCAAGGTGGCGGCCGGCTGGTCGGCCAACGAGAAGGTGGCCTACGAGGAGGCGCTGGGGGTTTCGTACGCGGGGAAGCGTGCGCTGGTGAGCATGAAGCACGTGGGCCTGAACGTAGCGGCCGACCCGTTTATGAGCTCGGCGCTGACCGGAGCGCACGGCGGGCTGGTGGTAGCGGTGGCGGACGACCCGGGGATGCACTCATCGCAGAACGAGCAGGACAGCCGCTACTACGCACACTTCGCCCGTTTGCCGGCTTTAGAGCCGGCGAACCAGCAAGAAGCGTATGACATGACGTTGGCGGCGTACGAGGATTCGGAGCGCTACGGTCTGCCGGTGATGATCCGGCTGGTGACGCGGTTGGCGCACAGCCGGGCGAACGTTCAGGTTCGGACCGATCGGAAGAAGGCGCCGGGCCTGGGTGTGGAGCCGGATCCGCGGAAGTGGACGCTGCTGCCGATGAACGCCCGGCGCCAGTTCACGGGTCTGCTGGAGAAGTATGAGGGCCTGTGCAAGGCGGCGGACGAATCGCCGTACAACACGCTGAAGCTGGGCGGTCGCCGGGGAATCATCTGCTCGGGAATCGCCGCGAACTACGTGCAGGAGAACCTGGACGGCGACGGGGAGGCGTCCGTGCTGCGGATCGCGCATTATCCGTTGCCGAAGGGGAAGATGCGGGAGCTGGTGGCCCACTGCGACGAGGTGCTGGTGGTGGAGGAGGGCTACCCCTTCATCGAGGACGCGCTGTGCGGCGTTGTGGCTCCGGCCGACACACGGATTCTGGGGCGGCGCAGCGGGCATCTGCCGGCCAGCGGGGAACTGAGCCCGGACCTGGTGCGGCAGGCGCTGGGCCTGGACAAACGGGAGGCGCCGGAGCCGATCACCGATCTGGCCGGTCGGCCGCCGCAGATGTGCCAGGGTTGCCCGCATGCGGACAGCTATCACCACATCGTGGAGGCGTTGAAGCCGTACCGGGAGGCGATCCTGTTCAGCGACATCGGGTGCTACACGCTGGGCGCCCTTCCGCCGTACAACGCGATCAAGTCGTGCGTGGACATGGGTGCTTCGATCGGGATGGCCCGGGGGGCGTCTCTGGTGGGGATTCATCCGTCGTGCTGCGCGATTGGGGACTCGACGTTCGTCCATTCGGGGATGACGGGGCTGATCGGTGCGGCCGATACCGATGCCAACATGACGGTGTTCATCCTGGACAACGCCACGGTGGCCATGACGGGCACGCAGGAGACGCTGGCAAGCGGCGATGAACTGGTGCGGCTGGTGGCGGGGCTGGGAGTGAATCCGGATCACATCAAGGTGATCGAGCCGCTGAGCAAGTACCACGAGGGCAACGTGCGCATCATTCGCGGCGAGATCGATCACCGGGGTCTATCGGTGATCATCTCGAAGCGTGCGTGCATCCGGCTGAAGAAGAAGTGAGCGGCGGCCGGAGGGGGCCTTGCCCTGCGGGCGGGCTTGCGCCGGCACCGGGACGAAGGGCGATGAAAGCGAACGTGATCTTGGCCGGGGTCGGTGGGCAGGGGATTCTCTCCACCGCCTACTGTCTGTGCAACGCGGCGCTGAAGCGGGGTCTGAACTTCAAACAGGCCGAGGTCCACGGGATGGCCCAGCGCGGCGGAGCGGTGGTCAGTCACCTGCGGATCTCGCCGGACACGATCTACAGCGACCTGGTATCGTACGGGGAGGCGGACCTGTTGCTGTCCATCGAGCCGCTGGAGTGCCTGCGCTACGCGCAGTACCTGTCGGCGGGCGGGTCGATGGTGACGAGCTGCGCACCGGTGCTGAACATCGGGGACTATCCGGAGCTGGACGGCGTGCTGAAGCGAGTGGCCGAGTTTCGAGAGCACATTCTGCTGGACACGACGTATCTGTCGGCGGCGGCGGGCTCGGGGCGAGCGGCGAACATGGTGATGCTGGGCGCGGGGGGGCGTGCGCTGGGCTTCTCGATAGCGGAGCTGGAGGGACAAGTCCGCACGCTGTTCTCCGGCAAGTCGGAACGCGTGGTGGAGGCCAACTGCAAGGCTCTGCGGGTGGGGGCGTTGGCGGCCCGGTTGTATCGGGAGCGACTGGAGCAGGGGCGATCGTACGCCGCGGCGCTTCGGGCGGTCGGTGAGATTGCCCCGGCGGAGCTGGTCCGGCGGGCGGAGCAGGAGATCCCCAGCGACGCGGCCGATGGGCAGCCTGCGGGGGATCGGTCGCCGACCGTCTCGACCGGGGGCTGATCGATGGCGGTCGATTTCGCAACGATCGATGCCCTGCTGGAATCGGCGGTGGCGGACGGGCGTCGGTCGCTGTTCGAGCACGAGGTTTATCAACTCATCCAACACAGCGGCGCGGTTCGCGTGCCGCGGACACTCTTCGTTCCAGAGGGGAAGTCACTGCCGGACGGGGCCCTTGACGATTTCCACGGGCCCAAGGTGGCGGTGAAGATCGTCGGGACTCAGATTGCGCACAAGACGGACTTGGGCGGGGTGGTGTTCGCGGACCGGGACCCGAAGGCGGTGTCGGAAGCGATCGAGGCCATGCTGGGGATCGACTTCGGGGCGGCGGCCGGCGTTCGGGGCGTGGTGGTCTGCGAGTATTTTGCACACGCGGGTTCCGGGTTCGGGAACGAGTTGTTCGTGGGTTTCCGGCGGACGCGGGAGTTCGGCCCGGTGCTGGCGGCGGGTCTGGGCGGGGTGCACACGGAATACTTCGCGGCGCATCTTCGACAGGGTCTGGCGGTGGCGATGGCGCTGCCGTTCGAGACGTCGGGGCGGGCCTTCTTCGATCTGTTCCGTAAGACGGTGGCCTACGACCTGGTGAGCGGTCGCACGCGCGGCTACGAGCGGGTGGTGCCGGACGAGGGGCTGATCGAGTGCTTCGAGGCGTTCGTGGCGATGGCCCGGCGGTACTCCGGCCCGGAGCGCGGGGAGGTTCCCAGCATCGTGGAGCTGGAGGTGAACCCGTTTGCGTTCGAGGGTGGGTACATGGTGCCGCTGGACGGACTGTGCCACCTGGGTGGCGCGGCGCCGGCGCCGCCGGAGCGGCCGATCGCGAAGATCGATCGGCTGCTGCATCCGCGGTCGATCGCCGTGGTGGGGGCGTCGGCCAAGGGGATGAACCCGGGCCGGGTGATCCTGCGGAACCTGGCGGAGTGCGGGTTCGATCGCCAACGGGTCAGCGCGGTCAAAGAGGGCATCGAGGAGCTGGACGGGTTCCGCTGCGTGGCGACGGTCGACGATCTGCCGGAGCGGGTGGATCTGCTGGTGCTGGCGATAGCGGCGGGGCAGTTGCCCGAGTTGGTGGATCAGATCGTTCGCGGTCGTTTGGCGGAGTCGGTGATTCTGATCCCCGGCGGGATGGGTGAAACGGAGGGTGGTAAGGAGACGGAACGGCGCGTGCGCCGGCAGATCGCCGAGGGGCACGCGACGGCGGACGGCGGGGCGGTGTTCGTGGGCGGCAACTGCCTGGGTATCCAGTCGCGGCCGGGGCGTTACGACACGTTCTTCATTCCGTCGAGCAAGCTGCCGAAGCGTTGGGACTCGCCCGGTCAGCGGGTGGCCCTGGTGTCGCAGAGCGGGGCGTACGTGATCACGCGGATGAGCAACCTGGGGACGCTGGACCCGAAGTACGCGGTGAGCCTGGGGAATCAGACGGACCTGACGGTGTCGGACATGCTGAGGGCGCTGGCCGGCACGGATGAGGTGGACGTCTACGGGGTGT
>DATKXO010000462.1:0-3136 GCA_035528995.1 Phycisphaerae bacterium
TCAGCCCCAGCGACGCCAGGTGAATCTCCTCGGGGTCCAGCCGGCGGTTGACCACGGTGCCCCGGCTGCGGATGGGATTGACGATGCCCCGTTCGGACAGGACCCGCAGGGCCTTGCGGACCGTCACGTCGCCGACGCCGAACCGCACCGCCAGCTCCCGATAGGGAGGCAGGGTGTCGCCGGGCTTGTAGCTGCGAGCAATGAGCTTGCAGATCTGGTCGGCCACCTGCTCGTGCATGGGCCGCCTTGGGTTGGGCACAAACACGGTCACACTGAATCTTATACAGCGCGCATCGCCAATGTACAACCCGCCGGGCGAGAGGTTTAAGATGGCCAGAGGAAACCTTGACGGTTCGCCCCGGCGGTGGTATGATCTGTCGGCCACGTCCGGATCGGTGGCGGCATTTCCTGCGGAGGACGACGGCGGAAAGCCCGTGCGTCCATTCTGTCATTCGTTCGGCGTTTCTGTCCGCCTTCGGAAGCGAGGGTAGCGGACCCGCTTCTGCGATGGTTGGGATGCTTCCGGCCTTGCGCATCCCCGCCTCCGCCCACGTCGTCCTTCGGCCGTGACGGGTCTTTGCATTGTGTAGCCTTTGGCGCTGAGGGTCGTTCATGTCCAGGAAAGGAGAGGAGCAATGAGAACAGCAACAGTCTGGATTGCCGTGGTGTGCCTGTGCGCCGGGGTGGGGGCGGCACGGGCGGATGATTACGAATGGATCGCCGGCAGCGGCAACTGGTCCGAGCTGACCAACTGGCAGCTCGGCGACGGGAGCACCCCCACGGGGCTGCCGGGCGCGACGGACAACGTGACGTTCTCGAGGCCGGACACGGGCGACGTCAACATCACGGTGGACGTGGACCCGACTCTGGCGAACCTGACCATCGGCGGCGGGGCGCGTTGGCACTTCAACGGTGCCGGTGCGACCGTGGCCGTCAGCGGCACGGTGGACTGCGGCGACATGGGGTACATGAGCGGGTTCCAGCCGGTTCTGACGGGGACGGCGTCCCTGGACTTCCACGGCACCCTCCCTCCCCCAAGCAATGCATACCGAAACTACTATTACATGTACTTCACCAATCCCAGCAACAGCTACACCGGGACGACCACCGTCCGCTCCGGGATCATCGCGATGGCGTCGATCGGGATCGGCACCGTCAGGGTCGAAGGCGGCGACCTGCTTCAGACTGCCTCCTGGGATAAGGACCTGACGTTGGCCGGGGGGCGATATGGCATGCCCAGCGGCTATCCGTTCGACGTCGGCGGCATCATCAATGCCGGCGACATCACGCTCGACGGGGACAGCACGCTGCTGACCGGAAGCAACTTCGACCGGGATTGGAGGCTCACCGGCGTCATCTCCGGGGATTACAAGCTCACCTACGACGCCCAGGGTGTCGGACAGAACCTCAGCGGCTCGAAGCTGACGCTGAGCAACACAAACAACAGCTTCTCGGGCGGGGTGGATATCGTCTGCGGCAAGTTGTACGCGGAGGCCTACGAGGCGCTGGGCACCGGGACGGTGCACGTCAGCGCCGGCATGGCCTACGCCGGCGGGCTGGCGGTCATGGTAGACCCGGTCGCCGCCGACCCGGCGACGATCGTCGCCGACCCCGGCGGGTGGGTGGCACTCGTGCAAGACGCCTCGGAAATGACCTTCCCGCTGATCCTCAACGGGGGGACGCTGACGACGGGGATCTACTGGAACGAAAACCGGAGCCCGACGCACAACTCGGCGGACCCCGTGGCCCTGACGGCCGATTCGTTCGTCGGCAACGGCGAGGGCGGCGGCACCCTGACGGTCAAGTCGCAGATTGTCGAGACGGATGGCAGCAGCTTCAGCCTGACCAAGAACCTCGGCGCGGGCCAGGTGGTGCTGGACAACCCCGACAACGACTACAGCGGCGGCACGACCGTGCTGTTGGGTACGCTCCGGTCGAATCAGACCGGCTCCCTGGGCACCGGGACGGTGGTCGCGGGCCAGGCCTCCGGGCCGCTGATCTACTGGGGCTACCCGATCTATCGGTACGGCAGCTCGCGGCTGGCGACGGGCGGCGACGGCTCCCTGGACGGGGTCGCGTCCGTGATGGTCTACGGCGAAAGCGTGCTCCAGATCAACAGCACCGAGCTGGGCGGCGTGGACAGCCCGATGATCACGGTCGCCGCCGGTGGGGCCCTCCGCGTGGGTGGCGGTTCCACCGACCTGATCTACAGCGGCACGACCCAGAACATCCAACTGCAGCGCGGGGCGATCCTGTATAACGTCGCCGACGCCCCGACCTACGACGAGGTGACCGCCCTGGCGGGCGGCAGCGGGTTCGGCGTGTACCTCGCCGCCGACGGGACCCATTCCACCGACTACACCAACGACGGCGGCAACGGCTTCGGCGACGGCGGCGCGGGCTCGACCAACATCTACCGCGGCCTGGCGTCGGCGGATGGGCAGACGCTGACCTTCACCGGCACGGCCGAGGAGGTCACCGGCGGCACGGCCGGCGTGGACCTGTACGCCCAGGCGGGCTCCACCTTCCGTCTCGGCGACACGAATACGCCGTGCACGATCACCGGATCGAAGTTGACGCTGAGCGGGTACGGCACGTTTGAGCACCGCACCAGCCTCAACGCCCTACCCGACGCCATCGAGATGAACGGCAACTGGGAGCTGGTGATCGTGGATCCCTTCAGCATCACCTCCAGCCAGACCGTCGAGGTCAACAGCGGGCTGGTGGCTTTCCAGGACCCGTGGGCCCTGGAGGCGGGCGCGACGGTCAACGTCAACGCCGGCGGGATGTTCCGGGCCGACTTGTACGTCAGCTCCGGCACGGTCAACATCAAGGACGGCGGCGCCGAGTTCATCGCCGACGAGGCCAATTTCAGCCCCTACCTCGTCCGCGAACCCGGCGCGAGGATCTGCCTGAGCGACACGGACCTCGCGGCCACCCCCCCGAGCGGCCCCGGCCTGGTGTACCTGATCCGCGATCACACCACCTTCAACGGCGGGCTGCTGATGGACGAAGGGTCTCGTCTGATGTTCTGGGCCAACTACCTCGGCGACCCCAAGAAGACCGATGGAGTGGACGTGCGAGGGACGATCGCGCTGGCCTCGGGAGCGGCGTCCGCCACGCTGGCCGTGCCCGC
>DATKXO010000463.1:0-4353 GCA_035528995.1 Phycisphaerae bacterium
CCAATCTGCGGGCACCCAATCGGCACAAACGAACCGCAACCGACCTCAGGGACGCGTCGGCTGGTCGATGACCCGCTGACCGCTGCGCCGACTGCGCGAGCTCGGGTCCGCCGAGCGCTTCTTCGAGCCGGCCGGCTTCTCGGCTTCCTGAGAGTCCTCCTCGCTCATCTCGGCCAGTTGCTCCTGATGGGCCTTGTCCTGCGGCGTCGTTGCATCGTCGGCGCCCGTCCCGCGGGGTGTGGAGGCGCACCCGGTCCAGCAAAGCACGGCCCCCGCCAGCAACGCCACAACTTTCGCACAACCCTTGAATCGCATCGGCACACCTCCGCTCCATGATCCGCACCGCTGCCAGACGTCCGCCCCTTTGCCCGCCGGCGCCGGCAACCTATACTCCTGCCCGCATGAGGTCAACGATTCCACAGAACCGGCGGTCGATCACGCATCGGCTCTTTCTAAGCGTCTGCGTCCTCGCCGTCGGTATGACGTTGGCCGGCTGCGGGACCGGAGCCCCCCAACAGGACACCGGATCCTCTGATCGTCAGCGCGACATCGTCGCCAGCGTGATCAACGTCACCCCCTTCGAGGTCTCCGTCGTGCTCAGCGGCGTTCTGGATGACTCCGTGGACACCGTCCGGCGCACCGTCGCCACCCTCGACAGCACCGACGTCGGCTTCGCCTGCGTGGATGAGTTGGTGGTGGGTGACCCGCTCGACCCGGCCGCTCCCGGCGTGGTCCTGCAGGTGGACGGCGAGCCCGTCGAGCTCGATCCCTTCGCCCTCCTGCTGGACGAGGCCTTCGTCTGCGGGGACATCGTCGAGATCATCGTCAGCGGCAACGACGCCGAAACCATCGCCGTGGATGTCTTCGCCCTCACGCCCTGAGCTTCGGCGACCTCATCGCCCTCGAACGCCGCTTGAGATGACCTGCCCTGCCGCTGCCTCCTCTATTGTCCTCCCGACGCCGTCAGCGTCAACGTCACCGTGTCCGAGATGTTGGGCACCCCGTTCAGGAACGTCGTCAATCGGAACACGTAATCGCCCGGAAGCGCGTTCGTGATCCTGTACCAACAGAAGAGGTTGGAGGCCGACTCGAACACCACGGTCGGCACGGGCGCGCCCGGCGGCACCGAGTCGATCGTCCACAACACCGTCCACCCCTCCGGGAATCCGTCGGGGAACGGGCAGAAATCGCCGTTCAGGTAGTTGTTATCCCAGTCGGCGTCGTAGATTCCATTCGTACCGATCACACCCGGGCCTAGAGTGCCCGCATCGACAGCAACCGGGTTCCCCTCGCACTCATCCGGCACCCAGTTGTTGTTGCAGTCGAAGCTGATCCCCTGCCCCACGTCCACCCAATCCTCGACGCCGTTGCTGTTGCAGTCCAGGAAGCAGAACACCTGCTGGCGTCCGGGTTCGCCGCAGGTCGTGTTGTTGCCCTGATAGACCCCGTTGACACAGGCCGCAGCCGTGCCCACCGAGCACCCGCCCGCGTACAGACAGCACGCCCCCGTTGGCGGCGGCGGCTGCGGGCACGACACCGTCGCGCAGCTCGTCCCATCGCCCCGATACGTGCCGAAGCAGTTGGCCGCTTCCGACTCGAGGCACGCCCCGCTCCCCAGGCAGCAGGCCCCACGCGGAACGCACGTCGTGTCCGCGCAGGTCGTACCGTCGCCCGCGTACAGCCCCGCGGTGCAATCCGCCCCCGGACCGTCCGTGCAGCTCCCGTCGTTCGCGCAACACGCCCCTCGCGGGACGCAGGCGGCTGCGTCGCATGTCGTGGCATTGCCCTGATAGATCCCGCCGGCATCCGCACAATCCGCCTCGGCCACCTCCGAGCACGTCCCGTCCAGGGCGCAGCACGCCCCCAGCGGGATGCACAGTGTGAACGCACAACTCGTCCCGTCGCCCACGTAGAATCCGTCCGTGCACGCGGTCTGTGGGCCGTCCGTGCAACTGCCGTCGGCCGCACAGCACGCCCCCTGGGCGATGCACTCGGTCTCCGCGCAGCTCGTCCCGTCGCCCTGGTAGAACCCGTCCCCGCACGCCGACGCCGACACCTCGCTGCAACTCCCGTCCAGCGCGCAGCACGCCCCCGGCGGAGGCGTGACCTCCTCATAGCGGGCCATCGCCCGCACCGGGTCGTTCACCCCGTCATCCAGTTCCACGCCGTAGAACCCCAGCTTGTTACTGAACTCCGGACAATCCGCCGAACCCGCCGGCTGCACGAACACGTAGGCGTCCGACGCTGACTGACCGAACGCCCCCGGCTCGAACGCGAACGTTTCCGTCGGGCTGTCGAACACGTCCGCCCCCAACGCCGCGTAGTACAGCGTCACGCCCACCGTCTCGCTCCCGTTGCCGTCGTCGTAGGAGAACGCGATCACGTCCGCTGCGTGGGCCGCCGACGGACACACCCGCGTCGTCGCCGCCGGCTCAATCACGAAGAACGGGCTCGTGTCGCGAATGAACGTCCGGAAGTCCCGGTCCAGGTTGTCCACGTCGGGCAGGCTTCTCTGGTCCGTCCCGTCGTCGGCCAGGATGCCCCACGCCCAGCGACCGGCCTGCAGATCCAGGTCCAGCAACTGGGGGAACAACTCGGCTTCGACCCGGTCGGCCTGGGCGGTCAGTTGCAGTTCCGACTCGAACAGGGCCGCCGGCTCCGCAGCCCCGCCCAGGAACTCGAGCGCCAGCGTCAGCGTCAGCACGTCCTCGCAGTTCCCCGCGTCATCCGCCCACATCAGTTCCAGCAGCGCGTTGTCCGGAAGGCGCGTGTCGTTCTCCGGCCCCTGAAGCGCTCCCGACGGCGGAACGTTCTCCTCCACCACAAACATCTCGCCGAGCTGGCCCTCGAACGTGAACTGCACCTCGTCGGCCGTCTCGATCCGAAGTCCCCAGCTCAACTCGTCCCCGATCGAAAGAGCCTCCGACTCCGAGAGCGCCCGAAACGTCTCCGTCGGCGGATCGACTTCCAGCACCTGCAGCGGTGACTCGAATGGGTTCTCCACACCCGCCCGGCTCACGAACACCGTCGTCCGCACCGGCTCCACGTCCCCCAGCGACCACTTGAACGTCGTCCGCTCCCGGGCCGGCTGCGTGCTCCCCGGGCACAGCAGGATGGCATCCTCCAGCCCGATCCGCCCGGAGTCGCTCGTGATCTCGAAAGACACGCCGACCTGTCCGGCCGGCCGCAGCACGGTATTCACACCGTCGGTGATTTCGATTCCCCAGTAGAACGTGCCGGTGCCGACCAGTTCGATCTCGATGCGGTGCTCCTCCTCCTCCGGAGCCGTGCGCACCGTCAGCGTGTAGAGACGATTCTCGAACACCTCCGGCTGAGCACTGATCACGATGGTGGTGTCCACCGTCGTGCCGTTGGCGTCGCCGGCCGCCCACACGAAGACCACCGGACCGGCCGCCACCGTCCCGCCTTCCACCGGGAAACGCGTCTCACCCGTGGGCGGGAAGTTCTCCACGCCGTCGGGCAGCGGTCTGGGCGCTTCCAGTCCGTTGTCGATCAGCCCACCCGAGGCGCCGCCTCCGTTGGCGTTCTGCTCCCCGCCACCGCCGCCACCTCCATCTCCACCGCCGCCGATCTGAGGGCAGCCGGCCACACCGGCGATGGCCATGCACGTCAACACCACAACGAGAAATCGAATCTTGCAGAGTCGCATTGGCCCCTGAGCCCCCGTCTAAGACAGATCGACCGATTCTACTCTTCCATCATCCCCCGGACCCCACCAGGACGGTCCGGAGGTGTCGTTGTCGTCCCCCTTTTGTGGGCGCTGGAGCGTGCCCGCCGCGTCAGCGTGGGGTCACCCGCCCGATGTGTCGCCGGTTCAGCGTCGGGCTCGGCGGGCGAATCAGTCGGCCGTCGGCCGGCTTCAGTGCCCGCAGTTTCGTGCCTCGGTTGGGCACCGTCAGCCACCGGCGAAAGACCACGTTCCGGCGGTTGACCGTATCGCCGACGCGAGCCAGCATCCCGGGACGCAACCGCAGGTTCGGCCCCAGACTGGAACCCGGATCAGCCACCGCCGGACCACACAACGTGTGCGAATCCGCCGGGGCCAACTGGTTGACCTCCGCGCAGATCACGCCGAACAACTCGTTGCGCAGCTCCGGGTTCTCGTTCAGGTCCTCCAGTTCCACGGCCTGGCCGTCGGCCCCCTCGACCCGAGCCTCGTCACGCCACTGAACCGTCGAGCTGCCGTCACCACGAACCACCTCGAAGTGGTCGCTTCCCGGAGGTTGAGTGTTGGCCACCCGTCCCAGCCCGGTATGATGGATCACCGCGATGATCTCGCCCTGACCCGCGAACTGAATGCCCACCGTGTTGCTCGCGTTCGAGGCCAACGGC
>DATKXO010000464.1:0-7462 GCA_035528995.1 Phycisphaerae bacterium
CGGTAAATGTCATGTTAGCGTCGGGCTGGAGTCTTTACCCACTGCGTGGGAATCTATGGAGAAACCTACCACGCTTCCCCACTTCGTGCAACAGAAAAGTCGGCAAAAAATTCGGGACGGTTGCGAATGAGCAGCGGCGCGCCCGCAATCGTTAGCGCCCTGCCCTACCGGCTGGGGTTTTCTCCCGACGCCGGCACAAATTGTTGCGGGTGAAAGGACGTGGCGCCGTGAGGCAGCCGGCCGGCAATCTTTGCGCGGCGCTTGCTGGTTATGGGACGGATCGCCGCAGCGAAGGCAGCGGGCTCTTCCGACGGCAGCGCATCTCCGTTACGAGTTAACCCAAGCACAAGCCGAGGGCGTCGGGGTTCGTTCGGAGCTGCGTGCGGCGCAAGGCAATTGTTTGTATGAGCTTACGGGTGCGGGTGGCGCCGGACCGCACCGAGGAGCGCTACCGCGATAAACGCATCGACAGGTGTCTTGATTCGATTCGGGCCGTCTCCGCGTAGAGTGCTCGGTAGGATTCGAAGCATTGTTGGCGCGTAAGGTTGCGCGCGACGTGCTCCGCGGCGGCACATCCCAAACGGATGCCAAACTCCGTATTAGACAGGATGCGCTCGACGGCCCCAGCCAGGGCGGCGGGGTCATCGGCGGGGACCAGCAGGCCCGTTCGTCCCGAGTCGACGAGGTCGCGACAGCCGGGCACGTCGGTGGTGACGACGGGCAGGCTCGCGGCCATGGCCTCCAGGAGGGCGTTGGGGAGGCCCTCGGTGCGGGATGGGAAGACAAAGAGGTCGGCGGTCTTGAGCAGGCGGGGCACGTCGCCCCGCTCGCCGAGGAGCATGACGCGGTCTGCCAGTCCCAGCTTGCCGATCAGCCGCTCGAGCTCCGGGCGATAGGGACCGTCACCCACAACGGCCAAGCGGATCGGCCGGGTCCGGCAGATCATCGCGGTGGCCTCCAGCAGCACGTCCAGCCCTTTTACCGGGTCCAGCCGCCCGACCCAGAGGAGCAGGGGGTCCTGGTCCGGGATTCCGAGGGCTTCGCGGGTGATCGGGGGGGCGGCGGCGAGGGCGTCGGCGTCCACGCCGCCCCAGATGAGTCGCAGGCGTGAGCGCCTGATCCCCGCCGTCCGGGCCAGGTGCTCGATCACCGAGGGTGAGTTGCCCACCAGCCATCGGCACAGACCCTGCGTGAGCCGGTCCACCGGCAGGTGCCAGCGTCGCTCGATCTCGACGGTCTGGATCTCGCAGATCAGCCTGCGGTGGTCGAACCCGCTGAGCAGGGTGGCCAGGCGGGCGGCGATGTTGGCGTGGAACAGAAGGGAGTGAACCACATCCGGCCGAAACGCGGAGATGATGGAGGCCAGCCGCTCGATTACCCTCCAGTCCCAGGGGCCGGCCGCGTCGCAGGCCCGCGTCTCGATGCCGGCGTCGGCCAACATGGCGGTCACCGGCCCGGGGGGCGAGAGGCTGACCACGCACACCGACTCGCCGCGGTCTTTCAGGTAGGAGGCGAGGCGGAACAGATGCAGCGGTACGCCTCCGGTATTGAGGTCGGTGATGACGTGGAGGATTCTCAAGGCCGTTGGTCCGGCGCCGTGGGTCGTGGCGTCAAAAATCCCGTCGGTGGAACTTCCACGCGGCCAGGAGCAAGACGATTGCCTCGATGCCGAGCGAGGACAGCAGCGATGCGGCGATGTTGAAGGACATGACCTCCTTGCCGCCTTCAATCATCGCTTCCATTTGCTCGCGGTCCTCCTGGGGCACGTCGTCGAATGAGGCCTGCCCCAGGATCTTCTCGGCGATCTGCGGGTCGATCAGCCGGGCGGCGATGTGGGGGATGTCCTGTGTCTTCGGCACGATCCACCGGGTCTTGGGGACGATCTTACGGAGCGGGCTGTCCTCGCGGATGAGCTCGGGCGGCAGAATGTACGCGGCGCTGGCCAGCGATTGGGCGAGGAAGATGCCGAACCAGCACAGGAAGGTGAGCAGCAACGGTGCCAGACTGCCCCGCATGCGGACGGCAAAGAACGTATAGAATGCGTAGATATAGCTGAACAGGATGACCGAGAGGGGGATGCACCAGAAGTAGGGCCAGAGCCACTGTTTCCACCTGATCCCGACAACCAGGAAGGTCAGCACGACAAAGACCGCGGACTGGACGAACACGAACGTCATGCTGGCCAGGTATTTGCCGAAGAAGAGGCGCAGGCGGCTGATGGGTTTGGACAGGATTGCGTCGATGGCTCCCTGTTCCATCATGGAGGGGAAGAAGCCGGCCGTGGCAATGAGGGCCAGAGCGATTCCCACAATCCCGATGTACTTGTCCGCCGCCCAATAGATAAGGATGCCGGTGACGTGAGCCCGCTGGGCGTCGGTGCCGGCGACGAAGGTCGGATCATCGAGGTGCCATTTGAAGAGGATGGTCACACCGGTCTCGTCGTAGCCGACGCAGGCCATCACGGCGGCGATGAGCACCGTGATGCCGAGCATGACCCAGAAGATCTTTCGATCCCGGGACTCGCGGAAGCCGTCAACGATGAGCGCCCAAAGCTGCATGAATGCTACCCGTGTTCGGGGTCGCGTTCCACGCGACGAGCACGGTTTCGCTTAAGCTCGGTCAGCCGCTGTCCGTCGCGGGGCGGCCGATCGGCGGGGCCTTGCCTGCCACGGCGTTGTGACCCAGTGTCTCGACGAAGATGTCCTCCAGGCTGAATCGGCGCGGGACGACCGACTCGACCGAGTGCCCCTGCCCGCGAAGCAGATCGATCAGCTCGTTGACCCTGGCGGTGTCGTGGCCGGGCACGGTGATGGTGTCTCCGTCCAATCGCCCGCCGCACTTGGCGATTTTGGGGCCAAGGGCGGTCAGGTCGCCGCCGGCGGTGATTCGGTATTCGTGCGTGTGCTCGGTCAGCTCGTCGAGCCTGCCCTGCCGGGCGACCAGCCCCTCGACGAGAATGGCCACGCGGTCGCAGACCATCTCCAGCTCGCTGAGCAGGTGTGAGTTCAAGAAGACGGTCTTGCCCTGGCCCTTGAGTTCCAGCAGCAGGCGACGCACGTCGCGGCGGCCCATGGGGTCGAGGCCGTCGGTGGGTTCGTCGAGGACCACGAGTTCCGGGTCGTTCATCAGGGCCTGGGCGATTCCCAGGCGCTGGAGCATTCCCTTGGAGTACTTTCCGACGCGCGTGTCGGCCCAGGCGGCCATGCCCACCCGTTCGAGCAGGTTGCCGGCCCGCCCCTGGCGCACCGCAGCGGGCACCTTGGCGAGGGCGGCGTAGAAGTGCAGCAGTCCCCTCCCGGTCAGGTACGTCGGGAACCGGTGAGCCTCGGGCAGGTAGCCGATCACGGCCAGCTTCTTGCGATGGCCGAGCGGTCGGCCCAGTACCGTTCCCATGGCCCGGTCCGGACGGACGACCGTCATCATGATCTTGACGAGCGTGCTCTTGCCGGCGCCGTTGGGGCCCAGCAGTCCGAAGATCTCTCCCCGCCCGACCTGAATGTTGACGCCGCGCAGGGCGTGGATGTTCCTGCCGTAGGTCTTGTGGACGTCGATCAGATCGACGCCCCAGTTGGTCATTTCGGTCAGTTGGACCATTCGGCAGCTCGTCGTTGGACAATCTGATCGGCCAGGTCAACCGCGCTGCTGTCCGGGGCCAGGTCGATCCACTCGGTGTCGCGGAACCTCTTGAACCAGGTCCGCTGGGCCTTGGCAAACCGGCGCGTGTTGATTTTGATCATTTCGACGGCGTTGGCAAGTGAAATACGGCCCTGCAAGTGCTCAATGATCTCGGCGTAGCCCAGGGCCTGGCGGGCGGCCGTGCTCAAGGGGCGCTGCAGGGCAAGGAGTGAGCGCACCTCGTCCACGAGTCCCTGCTCGATCATGCGCTGGACGCGCTGGTTGGTTCGATGGCTCTGATCCTCGCGTTCGCGCCGCAGGCCGAGGAAGACACAGGGGTGCTGTGTGCGCTGGCGGTCCCATTGGGTTTGCAGCTCGCTGATGGGGACGCCGGTGATCTGATAGACCTCAAGCGCCCGAACGATTCGGCGCAGGTCGTTGGGGTGGATGCGGCGGGCGGCGTCGGGGTCGGCGTTGCTCAGCTCGGCGTGCAGGGTCGGTGCTCCTTCGGCGGCGGCCCGGCGGTGCAGGTGGTCGCGAATGGCGGGGTCGGCCGACGGGCCTTCGAACAGGCCCTCGCTCAGGGCCTTGATGTACAGGGCGGTTCCGCCGACGGCGAGGATGCGGCGGCCCCGGGCGGCGATGTCGTCGATGGCCTGCTCGGCGAGCTGGAGGAAGGAGGCGACGGAGAACTCCTCCCAGGGCTCGACGACGTCGATGAGGTGGTGCGGTACGTCCCGGCGCTGGGCGGGTGTGGGCTTGGCGGTGCCGATGTCCATTCGACGGAAGACTTTCATGGAGTCAACGCTGATGATGTCGGCTCGGATGCGGCGGGCGAGTTCGCGCCCCAGCGCCCCCTTGCCACATGCGGTGCAACCGAGCAGGAAGGTGATCTTCGGCGGCATCAGGAACTCTCTTGACGTCGGGTGGACGCGGGACTAGGTTTCGATCCGTTCGCGGTTCTGTCCGATTGCATCGGAGGCATCATGAGAACGACTATTCTGCTGGCCTGCTGTTGTGTTGTCTTGTTGGCGCCGGTGGGGTGCGTGCAGCTTCGCGCGCCGGACGTGCAGGTCAACATGGGCCCCGGGCCGGAGGACGTGGACAGCTCGCGGGTCCCGCCCACGGCGACACACGAGGAGGCGCGAATCGAGCTGACCAAGGCGTACCGACACATCCACTATCTCGAATACCAGAACACCCGCCTCCAAGAGAAATACGAGAAGGCTCGCGAAGAGCGGGAAGAGTACAAGGACAAGTACAAGCGCCTCAAAGACAAGTACGACGACTAACATGCCCGGGCCGGTCATTCCGGCGTGGCAGCTCATAATCTCCTGTTTGGCAATCAGTTACAACTAATTGCGTCGCCGAGGCCCTGTCAAGCTGGCAGCTTCCGGCGCGTGTGGGTCGGCCTGTCTGCGTCGTAATTCCTTTCAGGGTAGTTGGTTATGTTCACCCCGGGCGTCTGGCACGCGCCGTGGAATATCCTGGGCGTCGGAGAGGACGATTCTCGAAACTCAACCGGCCGCGAGTGATGCGGCCAGGAGGTGTGCGATGTTGCCCGTTCGGTTCACCCATCGTTCCTGTGGCAGTCCCGTGATGGCATGGGATCCGTTCCGGGTCCTTGATCGGTTTCTCGACCGTGGGAGCGACGGCGGCTGCGAGGCCGTGGCCGGGGGCTTCGACGTGGACGTTCGCGAGGACGAGGAGCGTTACACCATCGAGGCCAACCTGCCCGGCATGGAGAAGGATGCCGTGGAGGTGACGTTCGAAGACGGTGTGCTGACCATCGAAGCCGAAGCCCGACGCGACGAGGAGCGCAAGGAGGCGAACTTCCACCTGCGCGAACGTCAGGTGGGCCGATGTTCCCGGTCCTTCCGTCTGCCGGCTGACGCCGACCCGGAGAAGGTCGAGGCCGCGCTGGCCAACGGAGTCCTGACGGTCACGGTCGCCAAGGCGGAAGCGGCCAAGCCGCGGAGGATCGCCGTCCAGACGAATTGATCCCTGGCGTACTGACGTGCTTGGGGCCTGCTGCCGGTGGGGCGAATGCCCCGTCGTCGGCGGGCCTCCGTCATGCGCAGAAGGTCAACCGTGGCGTCGGGTCCATGGGCCGTGCGACTCAGGGCTCGGCCAGACCTTCGCGGATGGCGAAGCGTGAGAGTTCGACGCGATCGTGGATGTCCAGCTTGGTCATGAGATTGAAGCTGTGGCGATCCACGGTCTTGGGACTGATGTGCATGACGCGAGCGATCTGCTTCTTGGCCATTCCGCGGGCGACGTATCGCAGGACCTCGAGTTCTCGGGTGGTCAGTGTGGAGACCCGCGATCTGGACCGTTGGGCCAGGCTGGCACCTCGGGCATCGACGACGATGCGCGAGCGGACTTCCTCGGAGAAGTAGGCCCCGCCGTTGGCGACCTCTCGGATGGCGGCCACGACGTCTTCCGGTGGTTCACGCTTGGTCAGGTATCCTTTGGCTTTGACTGCCAGGGCCTGCTCGATGTAGTGGTCGTTGAAGAAGGCGCTGAGGAAGATGACGTGGGTGGCGGGCTGGTCGGCGGCGATCTGCCTGGCGGCATCGAAACAGGACACGCCCGGCATGTCGATGTCCATCAGCACGACGTCGGGGCGGGTGCGGGCGATCTGCTCGATGGCTTCGTCGGCCGTGCGGGCGCTACCCACGACGGAGATGGCCGCTTCGCGATCGAGTCGTTCGCACAGAGCGCCGCGCACCAGGGCGTGGTCGTCCACCACGAAGACCTTGGTCGGACCGTTCAAGTCGGGCTTGCCTCCTTCTCGACCCGCTGGGCGAGCATGCGGGCGACCAACACCGTCAGATCAGCCATCTGGAAGGGTTTCTTGAGCACGATTTCGCCCTCCACGCACTCGTCATCCTGGTCGAGGTCCACCTGCCCGGTCATCACGATGACCGGGATATCGCCCCTCTCGCGGCGGATGTTGCGAAGACACGACAGGCCGCTCCGGCCGGGCAGGTCCAGATCGAGAAGGATCAGATGGAGGTTTGCCTGGTCAGCGCTCAGGGCCGTCATGGCATGCTCGCCGTCGGTGGCCTGGACCACGTCGTAGCCTTCCGCGCGGAGCGCGGAAGTGAGGATTGATCGGACATGTTCGTCGTGGTCCACGACGAGGATCAGCTCGGTGTGCCCCCGCTTGGGACTGCGGGCCGATGCAGCGGTGCTTTCGTCGTCCGCCGGCTCACAGGCGGGGAGGCGGATTGTTACGCGGGTGCCCTTTCCCGGTGCGGACTCGACGTGGACGGAGCCGCCGTGGTCGGTGACGATGCCGTGGATGACGGCCATGCCCAGACCGGTCCCGTGCCCGCGCGGTTTGGTGGTAAAGAACGGCTCGAAGATGCGATCGCGGACCTCCGGCGGCATGCCGATCCCCGTGTCCTCGACCGAGAGCAGCACTGCGGGCCCGTCCTGGCCGGGCTCCGGCTCGCCGTCCTGTGGCGCCCCGGGTCCCTGGCCGGCGGACACACCCACCGGCTGAAGTGAGATGGCCAGCCGTCCGCCCTGGGGCATCGCGTCGCGGGCGTTGACCGCCAGGTTCATCAGGACCTGCTGGAGTTGCGTGGCGTCAGCGTTGACCCAGGTGTTGGGCCCCTGGGCTGCGTGTTCGGTGATCTCGATCGAGGCCGGCAACATACGCCGCAACAGGCGCATGGATTCGCCCACCACGCGTCCCAGGTCGATCGGCTCCTTGTGGGCGGCGACCTTGCGGCCGAAGGTAAGCAGTCCCTTGATGACGCCGCCGGCCTGTCGGGCGGCCTCCTCGACCATCTCCATGGCCCGGAAGGCGGGGTTGCGGCGATCGAGGTTGGTCTTG
>DATKXO010000465.1:0-19484 GCA_035528995.1 Phycisphaerae bacterium
TCCTTGTCTTCCAGAAACCACACGCCGTAGGTCTTCTCGCCGCGGGCGTCGTCGTGCCGCCGGGCCAGCTTGGGGGCCAGCTCGGGGATGAGCACCTCCGTGTCCAGCACCCACAGACCGGTGGTCAGAATCCCGAAGGCCAACAGCGGGGCGGCCACCCGGTACAGGCTCATGCCCGAGGCCAGCATGGCGGTCAGCTCGTTGGCCTTGCGCATCCGGGCCAGGGTGACCATGCAGGCGAACAGCGTCACCACGCCGGAGAGCTGCCCGAAGTAGCGGAACAGGTTGGTGCCGTAGTAGCTGACCACGTTGACCAGCACCTCCCCGACCGGTTCCCCCGCCTCCGTGAACTCGTCCATGTTGAAGAACAGATCCAGCACGACGTACAGCCCCACCATCACCGCCAGGGAGATGACGTAGTTGACCGCCGCACTGCGCAGGACGTAACGATCGAGCAGAGTCATGGCACCTGCGACAAATCCAGAAACGCCGGAACACCAGGACCCACAGAACAGCCATCCCGCCGCAAGGCCGGAGCATCGCTTGCCGCAACGCTGCGGGCGACGTTCCAACGACACGCCATCTCGGTGCTTCGACGGTCTGACATTCTCGTTCCTGCGTTTCTGCGTTTCTGCTTTTCTGCGTTTCCCTCGCGTTTCAACGTTTCAGCACCCTGGTCAGCGTCCAGACGTCCAGGCCGCCCACCAGAACGATGCCCGCCCAGATCGTGCCCAGGCCCAGCAATATCGTGCCCGGATTCTGAGCGAGCTGCCGGCCCATGATGATCAGCACGATCACCAGGAACGACGGTACGAAGCTGATCCCGAACGCGGTCAGCGCGTGCGAGCCCCGGAGGATGATGCCCAGCGCCGCGGCCAGAATCACCAGCACGAAAACGCTCACGCTGAACGCCAGCCGCGAGTGGATCTCCCGCGTGATCTGCCGCACCACCGCCGCGCACTTGTTGACCGCCGCCGCACGGGCCTCGCGAACGTCCCGAAGGCCCGGAATCTCCGTCTCCGGGTCGAGCAGCCGCTCAACCGGAATCGACCCCACCTGACCCAGGATCGTCTCCGGCAGGGCCACCGGATCGAGTTCCAGCCTGGGTTTCGGAACAACGAAGGCCGGATTCCAAGGATCGGCCACCTCCACCCGGCCGAACAACGTGAGATAGGCCTTGCCGAACTCGGCACCCGACCGGGCGATGTCGATCGTCCCGCGGTTGGCTCGAATGGTCCGCACCTGGTCGCCGCGCCGCTCCGTGACCCGGACGTTGCCGGCCAGGCTGGGCCGGTAGTCCTGCACGTCCGGCGTCAGCGCGTCCGCCTCGACCTCGTAGCTGGCCTTCGCATCGCCCAGAATCAGCTTGCAGTCCGGCTGCCCGGCCTGGTCGGTGACCGCGAAATCATCCCGCAGGCTGCGATAGAAATACTCCTTCGCCAGAGCGCCCCGCACCCTCTGCACCGTCCGGTCTACCTCGGGAAGCTCGTAGGGGCGGGGCCGGTAGTAAAACAGTTGGTTGAGGCTCAGCCACTTGGCCTTGAGCGGGAGGTTGCGCGGGAGCTGGTCGGCCCACAGGGGCTGCTGGGCCAGGCTCACCACCTGGTCCTTCATCCGGTTGATGAGCAGCACGTCGAACAGATCCGCCCGCCCGGACGGCTCGGTGTCCAGGTGGTCGAACCGGATCCGTGCCCACCCGGCGGTGCCGTATAGGACCCAGTTCTCCCCGTCCAACTGCACGAAGGCCACCCCATGCGTCAGCAGCTCCTTGGAGTGTTCCCCGCTTTCCTCGTCGCTGACCACCTGGACTTCCTCGGCGTAGATCCGCACCCGGTCGTCGCCCAGCGGAAGCCTCCGCGGCGCCTGAAGCTGATATTGCACCATCCGCACCGGATCGGCCCGGCCGATCTCATACAGGTTGCGGAGCTGTTGCGGAAACAGATAGTTCAGCGAGAAGAAGGTGAACCCCGCCGACACCAGGCTGATCACCAGCGTCGGCAGGAACAGGACGTGGATGTTGATCCCGCTGGCCCGGCAGGCCACGAACTCGTTGTCGGCGCTCAGCCGCCCGTAGGTCACCGCGGCGCTGAACAGGGCCGCCACCGGCAGGGCCAGCGTGGCCCCCAGCGGCACCACCAGCTTCATGATCTCCAGCAGCAGCACCGCCGTCACCTGCTGGAGATCGATGATGTTCAGCACGCCGCCGCCCATGGCCAGGACCACGGTCATGCCGATCGCCGTGAGCAGGAACGTCTTGCCCAGCTCGCGGAAGATGTACCACTGCAGGGTCCAGACCATAACGGCTCACAGGACGTGCCCGCCCGCCCGTCGCGGCGCCGTCCCCCGGCGGTCGTGGCTTCGGCGGGGTCCAACCGCCAACCCGCAGACAGGGGCTACGAGCACGAATTCGGCAATGATAGGCCCCAGCCTCCGAAGATCAACGGACCGCCCGCAGGCTTTTCCATTCAGCCGACCCACGCCAGGTGCCGATAACAAGCACGACTGTAGCCACTGGCCGCCGCTTTGGCGGCCCGGAAGGATCGTCGCCCGACCCATGCCGCCCGATTTCCACCGCAAGATCGTCGACCTGCCCGCCCTGCTCGATGCCGTCGCCGAGGCCCGCCGTCGCGGGCGGACCATCGTCCAGTGCCACGGCTGCTTCGACATCGTCCACCCCGGGCACATCCGCTATCTGCAGTTCGCCCGCCGCCAGGGTGACGTTCTGGTCGTGTCCCTGACCGGCGACTGGGACATCTCCAAGGGCGAGCAGCGACCCTACATCCCGGCCGAGCTGCGGGCCGAGAACCTCGCCGCTCTCGAGTTTGTCGACTGGGTCTGCATCGATCCCAACCCCACGGCCGAGCAAATCCTCGACGCCATCAAGCCCGACGTCTACGCCAAGGGCGCCGAGTACGAGCGCTCCCGCGATCCCGGCTTCCTGCAGGAGCGAGCCGTCGTCGAGCGCCACGGCGGCCGGGTCATCTTCTCCAGTGGAGACGTGGTCTTCAGTTCCACCCAACTGATCGACTCCATGCCCAACGATGCCGAGCTGACCTCGCATCGTCTCAAGCTGATCTGCCGGCGGCACGAGCTGTCCCGCGACGCCCTGACCCGGGTCATGGAGCGCTTCGCCGGGCTTCGCGTTCTGGTCGTCGGCGATATCGTCATGGATCGCTACGTGTTCTGCGACGCCATCGACGTGGCCAACGAGTCGCCCATGATGTCGCTGGTCCGGCTGGACGAGAAGCTCTTCGTGGGCGGGGCGGCCATCGTGGCCCGACACGTCGCCGCCCTGGGGGCCAAGGCTTTCCTGCTCACCGCGGTCGGGCGGGACGAGGCCAGTGACCAGGTCGGACGCGTGCTGGCCGACGAGGGCGTCGAGAGCTACCTCATGCCCGCTCGTTCGCGCCTGGTTGAAAAGACCCGCTACCTCGTCGAGGACAGCAAGCTGCTCAAGGTCGAGAACGCCGACCACGTTCCGCTGGACTCACTGGACGAGCAGAAGGGGGCCCTGATCCTCCAGCAGCAGGCCGCCCTGGCCGACGCCGTCATCTTCTGTGACTTCGGATACGGCATGATCACCGGTGGGTTGCTGGCCAAGTCGCTGCCACCGCTGCGAGAGCAGGTCAAGATCCTGGCCGCCGACGTCAGCGGAACCCGCGGCAGCCTGCTCAACTTCACCAACGTGGACCTGCTCTCACCCACGGAGCGCGAGCTGCGGGCCACTCTGCACGATTACGACCAGGGTCTCTCCTCGGTGGCCTGGCGAATCCTCCAGGCCACCCAGGCCCGTCACCTCTTCGTGACGCTCGCCAAACGGGGCTTGGTCGTGTTCGATCGACGGTCGCAGGACCCCTCGCAGCCCGGCTGGTCCGATCGGCTTCGCAGCGAGCACCTGCCCAGTCTCGCGGACCACCCGCTCGACCGGCTGGGTTGTGGCGATGCCCTGCTCGCCGCTGCGGTGCTGGTGCTCGCCGCCGGCGAGAGCCTGGTGGACGCCGCCTACCTGGGCAACGCTGCGGCGGCCATCGAGATCGCCCGCCTGGGCAATATCCCGGTGGACGCCCCCTCGCTGCACAACTGGCTCGACCAGCGCCCCGAACTGCACCAGACCACACCCCAACTCATCCCCTTCCCCGCAGGTGCGTAGGCGAGGCGGCACCGGCCACAACATTGACCCTGCCGGCTTGATTCACCGGCGCCGGCGTGCGAACATGCCCGCGCCTAAGGGTATGGAGAAGACACTTCGACATGCGATGCCCGCATCGCCGGCCCGGGCGGACGCCGCCCGGCGACGCGTCGCGGACGACGCAACGGGGAAGCAACGCGGGGCTGCTCGGTTGTCCGGCGGAACGAGCCTATGTGGTCGATCGTCATTGAAACCGGCCGGGTGCTGAGCGAGTCGGCCGTATACCTGCTCTTCGGCTTCGCCCTGGCCGGTGGCCTGCACGTCCTCATGCGCCGGGTGGACTGGCTCAGCCGCATGCTGGGCGGCACGGGCACCAAGTCCGTCGTCCTGGCCGCTCTGTTCGGCGCCCCGCTGCCGCTCTGCTCCTGCAGTGTGCTCCCCGCCGGCCTGACCCTCCGCAGGGAAGGAGCCAGCAAGGGAGCAACGGTCTCCTTTCTGATATCCGTCCCCGAGACCGACATCGTCTCCATCCTTCTCACCTACGGGCTTCTCGGGCCGGTGATGGCCGTCTTCCGTCCGGTGGCGGCTGTGATAACGGCCATGGTCACCGGGACGCTGGTCAATCTGCTCGAGCGGTTCGAGCGCCGCTCCGCAAATGCCGGCGACGACCAGGCCGCGTCCGACGAATGTGCCCGCAGGAACGAGTACGATCCGCAGAAGGGCGCCCTCTGGAACGCCGCCCATTACGGCTTCGTCAAGTTCTTCGACGACATCATCATGTCGCTGCTGATCGGGATCATCCTGGGCGGCGCCATCACCGCGCTGCTGCCCGGATTGGGCATCGAGCGGCTGTCCGGCAGCACCTGGCTGACCATGCTGGCTATGCTCGTCGTCGGCATCCCCATGTACGTCTGCGCGACGTCGTCCACGCCCATCGCCGCCGGGCTCATCGCCTCCGGCATCAGTCCCGGGGCCGCTCTGGTCTTCCTGCTGGCCGGACCGGCCACCAACATGGCCAGCCTCATCGTCCTGTACAAACACCTCGGGCGGATGACTCTGATCGTCTACCTGGCCTGCATCGCCGTGATCAGCATCCTCATGGGCGTCTGGCTGGACGTCATCGTCACCGCGCCTTCGATCGCGCAATACTGGGACGCTCCCCTATCGGCCGAGACGTCGGTGGGCGCGTTCAAGATCGCCGGCGCCGTCCTGCTCGCGGTCCTGTCCTACCTGTCTTTGCGGCGTTTGCGGGCCTTCGATCGCGCCTTGCAGGGCCTCAACCGCGTCGTCGGGCTGTCCCTGCGATCCGGGCAGGTCAAAGCCGGTGCCGTTGCCCTGCTGGTCATCGCCTACGTGTGCAGCGGCTTCTTCGTCGTAATGCCTGGGCAGCGGGCCGCCGAGACGCGATTCGGACGGATCATTCGCCCCGACCTGGAACCGGGACTGCACTACTCCTGGCCCTACCCCATCGGCCGAGCCGACGTCGAGTCCGTCGCCCGGGTCCGACGCGTCGAACTGGGATTCCGCCGGCCGGCGGTGGCGTCGCCAATCGGGATCGTCACGCCTCAGGACAAAACCCTGCTCGGCGAGTCCTGGATGCTCACCGGAAACGAGGACATCATCGCCATCACCTGGGTAATGCAATACCGCGTGGCCGACTCGACCGACGGCTTCCTGAACTACGTCTACGGCGTGGCCGACCAGGAGGAGCTGGTCCGCTGCGCCACGGAGTCGACCATTCGACAGACGGTAGGGTGCCGCAACATCGACACCCTCTTGACCACCGACCGCGGTGACGTCGAGTCGGAGGCCGTCCGGCACCTGGGCGACCTTCTGGCCGACTACCGCGCCGGAATCGAAGTGGTCGGCCTCCATCTGCAGGACGTACACGCGCCGCCGGACGTCCACCCCGCCTTCCGTGACGTGGCCAGCGCCGCCGAGGACAAGGCCAAAGAGGTCAACTTCGCCGAAGAGTACGCCGAACGCGTCGTGCGCCAGGCCCGCGGCGACGCGGCCGGGAAAGTGCGGGCCGCCGAAGCGAACGGCACCGAGATCGTCGAACTCGCCGCCGGAGAGAGCGGTGCCTTCCTCGAGAAGCTCGAAGCCTATCGAGTGAGTCCCGCCATCACCTGGCTGAGGCTGTACTTCGAATCGGTGGACAACTGGCTGCCCCCGCTGACCAAGTACGTCAACCTGGCCGGGGACGCCGGGGCCGAGTTGGATCTGTGGCTGATCCGCAGTAAAGGGGCCGCCGAGCTGCCCATCCCGTCGACCATCGGAACGCGCAGCCGCGATTGAGCCGGGGAGGTGAATGCCATGAGACGAACCATAGTCTGGCTGCTGATCGTCGCCCTGGTCCTCCTGACCGTCTGGTCCATGCTGTTCAGCGTGGACGAGACGCAGTACGCCATCGTCACGCGCTTCGGCAATCCCAAGAACGTCATCGAGCAACCGGGCCTGAACTGGAAGCTGCCCGCGCCCATCGAGACCGTCGTCTATTTCGACAACCGCCTGCTGGTCCTGGATCAGCCCGGACCCGGCGAGCCCCCGCCCGAGTTCCTCACCCTGGACAAGAAGAACATCGAGGTCGCCTGCTACACCTGCTGGAAGATCAAGAACGAGCAGACCCTGCGATTCCTCGAAACGGTGGGAAGCCGCGATGGAGCCGAGGCCGCCCTGGGCGACGTGGTCGCCGCCGAGCTGGGCCGGGTCCTCGGAGAGCACAACCTCACCAGCCTGCTCTCCATCAATCCCGACCAGATGAAAATCGAGCAGATCATGCAGGAGATCCGCGACACCTGCGACAGCCAGGCCCGGCAGGAGTACGGCATCGAGGTCGTGGATTTCAAAATCAAGCGGATCAACTTCCCCGAGCAGAATCGCCAGAGCGTCTTCCAGCGCATGCGGGCCGAGCGAAAACGTATCGCCACACGATACCGCAGCGAGGGCGAGGAGGAGGCCGCCAAAATCCGAGCCCAGGCCGACAAGACCCGAACCGAGATTCTGGCCCAGGCCAAACGCGAGTCCCAGGAGATCACCGGTACCGCTGAGGCCCAGGCCACACGCATCTACGCCGAGGCCTTCGGCCAGGACACCGAGTTCTACGAGTTCCTGCGCACCATCGAGTCGTACGAGAAGTCGCTCACCGCCGGGACCACCATCATCCTGCCGGCCGACTCGCCCTATCTGCGGCTGCTCAACTCGATCGAGGCCATCATGGGATCGCACGCGCCGCCCACCCCGACCCCATCCGTCGAAACCGGCGCTCGCCCCAGCGGTACCACTACGGAACACGACGATGGGTGACCGGCCGCAAAACCCGTTCAGGCGCGTCTTGGCCCCGCTGTGCAGCCCGCAGGGACTGCTCATCCTCGCCATCGTCGCGGCCATAGCCTGGCTTTGCTCCGGCTTCTACACCGTCGCGCCCAACGAGCGGGCCGTGGTCACCCGATTCGGCGAGTTCCACGCCAAGAAGGGTCGCCCCGGCATGCACTACGCCCTGCCCTGGCCCATCGACCGCGTCTACACGCCCGAGGTCACCGACGTCCAACGCATCGAGGTCGGCTTCACCAGTCGGGGCCGCAAGTTCGCCGAGCCGCGACGCTCCGACACCCTCACCGGCGACGAGAACATCCTCAAGATCATGATGGTCGTGCAGTACAAAACCCGCGACGTGCAGCGCTACCTGTTCAACGCCGAGGACCCCCACTGGTTTGTCGAGCAGGCGGTCGAGGCGGCCATGAACATGCAGGTGGCCTCCCTCCCCGTGGACGACGTGCTGACCACGGCCAAGAACGAGATTCAGATCAACACCATTCGCATGGCGCAGCGGTGGCTCGACCAGTACGACACCGGCTTGGTCCTGCTGGGCGGCAATCTCCAGAAAGTCTCGCCTCCGGTCCCCGTCCTGGACGCCTTCACCGAGGTGACCGACGCAAAGAAGGACGCCGAGCGGACCATCGACCAGGCCCGCGAGTACGAAGGGCGAGTCATCCCCCAGGCCCGCGGCCAGGCTCAGGAAATCATCAGCCGGGCCCAGGGCAGCTACGCCGATCGCGTCAACCGGGCCCAGGGCGAGGCCGCCCGCTTCCTCAGCGTCCTCCAGGAGTACCGCCAGGCCCGCCAGATCACCCGGACCCGCCTCTACGTCGAGGCCATGGAGCGCATCCTGTCCAGGACGAAGGTCATCGTCCTCGACCCACAGGAAGGTCGGCCCGCATCCAAAATCACCATCGTCGACGACTGACGCCGACCCGCCACCGCGCCCGGGCACGCCGGGCTCCCGCGATTCCGCGTTCCAATACTATTGCCCGTCAGGCTCGGTGTCCTGGCTCTCTTCCACACACACGCCGTCAACCGGGTTGCCCACCACGCGGATCGCCTCGGCGGGATCGAGGTAGGTCCGCACGCCGCTCAGCTCGGCCGCGATCTCGCGGATCACCACATCGTTCAGACGGTCGACCATGTAACACGGAATGTGCGGCTCCGCGTGCGACAACCCGACGCCGGAATCGTCCGTCAGGAAGATGTACTCGCTCAGTGTGGTCAGCGCGGCGGTGCGCATGATCAGCTCGGCCTCCTCCGCCACACCGCTGGCCGCCACGGGGTAGATGGCCACGCCGGCCATGCGCAGGTTGCGGACGCGCTCCAGTGTCTCCTCGGCGAACTCGAGGTGCGGCGGAGCGTCCGCCACCAGAAACAGCACGCGGGCCTGATTCTCGTGGCCCCAACTCAGACCCTCCGCCTCGGCCAGTGCCTCGTGCATAGCCTCGGGATAGTCACCCCCGCCGTCGGCGACCTGCTCCGTCAGGTCGGCCTGGAACTCGGCCAGTGAGTCCGTGAAGTCGAACGTCCGCGTGACGTACTGGTCGCCCTGGTCGCGGTAAACGATCAACGCGTAGCGCTGCTGCACGTTGGGGAACTCATCCGCCACGGCCGAGGCGATGCTGTCCATCTCCACCTTGATGTACTCCAGCTCGTCGGACATGCTGCCCGTGGCATCGACCACAAACGCCAGCTCCAGCTCGCCCGGCAGGGTCGCCGCGGTGTCCGGCAGCACGACTTCCCATTCCAGGTCGGTCAGATCGCCGGTCACGAATAATGGCTCGGACCAGTCCGGCGGGTAGACGATGACGTCGAACGTCTCCGTCTCACCGGCGCCGTCCAGCCCGGTCGAGAAAAACACCCGTCCGTCGCTGCCGGTCGGCGCGTCGAGCAGCTCCGAAGTCTCTTGCTCCTGGCCGGCAGGCACGACGGCCACGTGCGCGTTGGGCACCGCCTGCCCCTGGTCGTTCCGCACCGTGATGATCACTCGGCTGCCCAGCGCGACCGTCGGCAACGTGCCGCCGGGGTCGTTCTGAAGCACGTCGGACACGAACTCCTCGAATACGCCCGGGTTGAGCCCGTCGTCGAACGTGCCGGCCGTCAGCGTCCCCGACTGAATCTGCCCGCCATCGTCTTCGCCTTCGCCCTCGCCCTCACCTTCGCCCTCGCCGCTGTCTCCGTCACCAGGCCCAACCACGGCGGGGGACTCGCCTTCACCTTCGCCTTCACCTTCTGCCCCCTCGGGCCCCGGCGCGGTCCCCCCGTCGCCGGTCACCGCCTCGGCTCCGCCGCCCCCGCCCCCGGCCGCACAACCCCCGACCCAGAAGAGCATAGCCACCCCCAACAGCAGCACCGCTACGTAACCTGATCGCATCATCCGGTACATAAACAGACCCCCTATGCTGGCTAAAGATGTGTGGACCGCGCTCGCTAACCGCGCTCGCAACTGTCGCTTCCGCATTGTACGCCCACTCAGGTGTCCCTGCACCGGCCGCCGCCGGGCGACCCCGTCCACCGTGCGACTTCCGCCCTTGGTTGAGAATCGCTCCCGGGCTGATAGATTAGGTGAACCTGCTGACCACTCGGAGGGTTCGCTGCTCGTGGGTACCGCCCCGTCCAAGTCCGCCCGCACCGCCGGTCCGCCCAAGACCGACCTCACCCCCGCCATGCGCCAGTACGTCGAGCAGAAACAGCAGGTCGGCGACGCCATCCTCCTCTTCCGCATGGGCGACTTCTACGAGACCTTCTACGAAGACGCCAGGACCATCTCCCAGGCACTGGGCATCGCCCTGACCTCACGATCCAAGGGCGGCGATAACGAGCCCATCCCTCTGGCCGGCATCCCCCACCACGCCCTCGAAACCTACCTGACCCGGCTGGTCCAGGCTGGCTTCCGAGTCGCCATCTCCGAGCAGGTCGAAGACCCCAAGCTCGCCAAGGGCGTCGTCAAGCGCGAGGTCGTGCGGATCATCACGGCCGGCACCCTCACCGACGAGGCCCTGCTCGACGAACGGGCCGACAACGTCCTGACCGCCGTCTGCGACGACGGCCGCGCCCTGGGTGTGGCTGCCATCGAACTGTCCTCCGGCCGATGCCAGGTCTTCGACATCCCCGACCGCGCCGTCCTCGACGAGCTGGTCCGCCTGGGCCCGGCCGAGTTCCTCATCGACGAGGAGAGCGCCACGGACTCGCGCGTCGCCCGTCTGGCTGACGAGCTGCTGTCACTCTGCCAATCCACGATCACCCGCCGGGCCGCACACGAATTCGTCGAGTACAACGCCGAGCAGACCCTGCGCGATCACTTCGGCGTGGCCACGCTCGCCGGCTTCGGCTTCGACCAGATGACTCCCTCCCTGCGGGCCGCCGGCGCCATCCTGGCCTACCTGAAGGAAACCCAGAAAACCGCCCTGTCGCACATCACCACCGTCCGCCGCCACGTCAGCGACACCGTGGTGCAGATCGACCACAACACCTGGCGATCGCTCGAAATCGAGCGGACCCTTCGCGGAGGCGCCCGCGAGGGCAGCCTGCTGGCGGCCGTCGACCGCACCGTCCACCCCATCGGCGCCCGACTGCTGCGCCGCTGGCTCCGTTCGCCGCTGCGCCGCATGGACGCCATCGCCGCCCGCCAGGACACCACCGCCTACTTCGTCGAGCGACAGGCCGTCCGCCGCAACGTCCGCCTGGCCCTCAAGTCCATGTCCGACGTCGAGCGCATCGCCGCCCGAGTAGCCATGCTGCGGGCCACGCCGCGCGACCTCGCCGGCCTGGGCAACACGCTGAATCGCCTGCCCGACCTGCGCCGCCAACTGGGTGACACGCTTCCGGCACTTTTGGCCGACCTGACCGAATCCCTCGGCGGTCTCGAAGACGTCGCCGATCTGCTCGAAAAGTCCATCCGTCCCGACGCCCCATCGACCGTCCAGCTCGGCGGCATCATCCGCGACGCCTACGACCAGGAGCTGGACCGCCTGCACGCCATCGGCCGCGACGGCCAAGACTGGCTCGCCCGATACCAGCACCAGCAGGCCGAGGCCACCGGCATCCCCTCGCTCAAGGTCGGCTTTAACAAGGTCTTCGGCTATTACATCGAGGTGTCACACGCGCATCAGGAACGCGTCCCGCCCGATTACGTGCGGAAACAGACCGTCAAGAACGCCGAGCGCTACATCACCGATGAGTTGAAGCGCTTCGAGACCGAGGTCCTCACCGCCGAGGAGAAGGCCCGCGACCTCGAGGCCGCCCTCTTCGAGCGCATCCGCGCCCAGGTGGCCGAGCGCATTAAAGACCTGCTGCGTGTGGCCGACGCCGTCGGACAGCTCGACGTCCTCGCCGGCCTGGCCGAACTGGCCGTCCGGCAACGCTACGTCCGCCCTGCCCTGAGCGAGGAACTCGCCCTCCACCTCCGCGGCGGGCGCCATCCGGTTCTGGAGCAGTCGCTGGCCGACGGCTTCGTGCCAAACGATTGTCACCTCGACGCCGACGAAGGCCGCCTGCTCATCATCACCGGCCCGAACATGGCCGGCAAGAGCACCTACATCCGACAGGTCGCCCTCATCGCCCTGCTGGCCCAGACCGGCTCCTTCGTGCCGGCCGACGAGATGACCTTCAGCCCGGTGGACCGCATCTTCGCCCGCGTCGGCGCCTCCGACGAGATCGCCCGCGGCCAATCCACCTTCATGGTCGAGATGACCGAGTCGGCCAACATCCTCAACAATGCCACGCCGCAGTCACTCGTCGTCCTCGACGAACTCGGCCGCGGCACCAGCACCTTCGACGGCCTCTCACTCGCCTGGGCCATCACCGAGCACCTGGCCAACAACGTCCGCTGCCTCACGCTCATGGCCACCCACTACCACGAGCTGACCGAGCTGTCCGACCTGCTCGGCGGCGTGAAGAACTACAACGTCGCCGTCCGCGAGAGCACCGACGCCGACGGCCACGAGTCCATCGTCTTCCTCCACCGCATCGTTCCCGGCGGCACGGACAAGAGCTACGGCCTGCACGTCGCCCGCCTGGCCGGCGTCCCCGCAGACGTCGTCACCCGAAGCCGCGAGGTCCTGGCCGAACTGGAGCGCGGCTTCCAGCGCGAAACCAAGACCACGCCCCTCTCCCGCAAACGCACCAAAAAGGACGACGCCCAACTAATGCTCTTCACCGACCCGGCCGAGCAGGTCGCCAAAGACCTACAATCCCTCGACGTTAACGCCCTGACACCCCTCGACGCCCTGGCCAAGCTCAAGGGGTTTCAAGACAGGCTTCAACGCCCATAACGGTGATGTCTCCAGTCGTGTCTCCCCTGACAATCTCGTCAGGCTGCGCTAAAACGGTGCACAAACACGAACGGCCATCTTGAATGATGCCCACTGTATGAGTAAAATGACAGTTACCTGAGCGGTATGCAAGCATGGTGGTAGCGGACGGGAAATAGCATGTGTGCATTGGCCGGGCGAGATGGCCCAGGATCGTGCATTTGTTTGTTGTTTGGAGTGCTCTTGGCACCGGTCCTGGACGTCGCCGCATCCCCGACGGCTGCGTCGCCCAAGCTGTATTGGTCAGTCCATGGCTTCACTGATGCCGACTCGCGCATCGACCGCGCGGACCTCGACGGCACCGGCGTCGAGACCATCGTTGGATCGGGGCTCCGGGCTCCGTGGGATCTGGAGATGGACGCTGCCGGCGGCAAGCTCTACTGGGGCGATGTGAGCGCACATAATCTCCAGCGATGCAACCTTGACGGTACTGGTGTCGAGATGCTCCTCGATGGCCCTCCATCAACCATTGACGACCCTGGCGGTGTCGCATTTGACCCCTTGGCAAACGACCTCTACTGGACCGACCTCGCCCTGGATCGGGTCAATCGACTCGATTTGGATACCGGTATCAACCACATTCTGCTGTCGGTTCCCAGTACGACTTTCGTGGGGATCGCCCTCGATCCCGGAGCAGGCCTGATGTACTGGGCCGATGCCTCCACCGATACGATCCGCAAGGCAAACCTGGACGGCACAAACATGGACGTAGTCCTTGCAGGCCTAAGTAATCCGCGCGATATCGAGTTGGATCTGGCGTCCGGGCACATGTATGTGGCCAACCTGGGGGGCGGAATCTACCGTGCGAACTTGGATGGCGGCGACCTCACACTGCTCGCTTCCGGCCAATTCGGTGGCGGTGCGAACTGCTTGACCCTCGATCTTGCTCGCAGAGCAGTCTACTGGACGGAGTCTGCCAACGGACACGTCTCCCGCATCAACCTCGACGGCACCGGCTACCAGCCCGACCTGATCGAGCCGGTCGGCGGGATCGGCCGTGGTGTGGCCGTCATTCCGGAGCCCGCCACCTTGGCACTGCTGGTCACCTTTACTGTTGGTGCCATCTCGCGCCGCCGAAGACGCTCTTGTTCGCAGTGACGTAGGGCAGATCGTTGACCTGCCTTCGTCATCTCAAAGCCGCTCCGGGCGCTCCACCGTCTTGTCCGTTCGCACGTTCCCCGTGTTCAGCGTGCCGGCCGGCTCGAACATCAGAACGTGCGCTTCTCTCTGCGCCACCGGCCGATGTTCCACGCCGCGCGGTACGACCAGAAACTCGCCCTCGCCGAGCGCCACCGCCTTGTCCCGAAGCTCGACCCGCATCTCGCCCTTGACCACCAGGAACAGTTCGTCCTCGTTCTCGTGATGGTGCCAGTCGAACGCCCCCAGCACCTTGACCAGCTTCACCTGCTGCCCGTTCAGCTCCCCGACGATCTTCGGCCGCCAGTGCTCCTCGAACAGCCCGAACTTCTCCGCCAGGTTCACCTTGTCCATTACCCATCCCTCGCCACCAAACGGTACGGCGGCTTTCGCACGCCGCTGGCCGCACAACACTACCGCATGATACGGGCCGAGCCATGCGAGTGCCCCATCCTTCGCCCAGCGAAGGGTGGGGGAAGGACAAGAGTGCGAGGCGGCTTGCGGCTGCCGAATCTGCCCCCCATCCGTTCCCTCGGAAACGACCGGACACCTTCGGGGTTTCCGGCGTCTGGGCCCCGCTCTACACTACACGCAATGACGCGGAATCCGTTTCTAGATCGCCACGTTCTGATCACCGGCGCCTCCAGCGGAATCGGCGCCGAGCTGGCCCGCCGCTTCGCCCGCGACGGTGCACGGCTGGCGCTCGTCGCCCGACGCGAGGACCGCCTGCAAGCGCTCGCCAACGAAATCGCCGACGCCGGGCAATCCGAGCCCACTGGTGGGTGGCATGGGTCCGCCAAAGGCGGACCCGTGGCGAACCACGCAGCCCCCACTGTCATCGCGGCCGACCTGTTCGACGAAGACGCACCGCAGCGCGTCCTCGACCAGACCCGCGCCGCACTCGGTCCGATCGACGTCCTGGTCAACAACGCCGGCCTGGGCTACGCCGGCCCCTTCGCCGAGCAAACACCCGAGCAGACCAAACAAATGCTGCGCCTCAACATCGACGTACTGGTGCGCATGACCGAGCTCGTCCTGCCGGAGATGCTCGACCGCCGCAGCGGCTGGATCATGAACGTGGCCAGCACGGCCGCCTATCAGCCCATGCCCTACATGGCCACCTACGCCGCCACCAAGGCCTTCGTCCTGAGCTGGTCCGAAGCCCTCTGGGCCGAGGTGCGCCGCCGCGGCGTCGTCGTGACGGCCGTCTGCCCCGGCACCACCCGCACCGAGTTCTTCGACCATCATACCTGGAGCGCCGCCCGCGACTTGGCCATGAGAAGTGCCATGAGCGCCGAGCGCGTGGCCGACATCGCCGTCAAGGCTCTGGCCCGCGGCCGCCCCAGCATCGCCTGCGGCTCCAGCAATCTGGTCCTGGCGATGCTCAGCCGGACGATGCCGCGCTCCTGGACCGCCCGAATCATTGCCAGGGTGCTCAAACCGCTGGCATAGCAGCGCGTGGAACCGCCGCGGCGCGACCACTACAATACCGCCCCGAAAGCGAGAGCCGCCGATCATGAGCACGCTGACCACCGATCCCGACCTGGCCGACGTTGCCGCCAAGGTAGAGTCCCAGACCCGCCTGACGCACGAGGACGGCCTGCGCCTCTTCGCCACGCGCGACATCCACACCCTCGGCGAGCTGGCCAACCGCGTCCGCGAGCGCCTCCACGGGAACAACGCCTATTACAACGTCAACCGCCACATCAACTACACCAACTACTGCGTCCTCCGCTGCAGGTTCTGCTCGTTCTACCGCCCCTACCCCAAGTCGACCGCCCGGTCCGCAACCACCGCAACGCCCCGAGCCGCGACCGCCCGAGCCGCGGGCTTCAGCCCGCGCGGACTTACGCCAGCGCCAATCATCGACCACGAACACCCCGACGACGCCTACGAGCTCACCGTCGACCAGATCGTCGACCGAGCCGCAGAGGCTTACGACCACGGCGCCACCGAGGTCCACATCGTCGGCGGCCTGCACCCCAAGCTCCCCTTCGACTACTACACCGACATGTGCGCCGCCATCCGCAAGCGCTGCCCCAGGATGCACGTCAAGGCCTTCACCGCCATCGAGATCATCCACTTCTCGCGAATCGCCAGACCGCGCCTGACCGTCCGCGAGGTCCTCACCCGACTGCGCGACGCCGGCCTCGACTCCCTGCCCGGCGGTGGCGCCGAAATCTTCGACGACCGCGTCCACGACGAGGCCTTCAAGAACAAGGTCGGCCAGACCGAGTGGTTCGAGGTCCACCGCACGGCCCACGAGCTGGGCATCTTCACCAATGCGACCATGCTCTACGGCCACGTCGAGACGCCGGCCGAGCGCGTCGCCCACCTGATCAAGCTCCGCGAGCATCAGGACGAGTCGTTGCGATCGCGGCCCGCCCATTTTAACTGTGTCATCCCGTTGTCATTCATCCCCGAGGGCAGCGCCCTGGCCGACCTGCCCGGCCCCACCGGCCTGGACGACCTCAAGACCCTGGCCGTCAGCCGCCTCATGCTGGACAACTTCCCCCACGTGAAGGCATTCTGGATCATGCTGTCGCCCAAGCTGGCCCAGGTCTCGCTGAACTGGGGCGTGGACGACATCGACGGCACCGTCGTCTACTACGACATCACCCGCCGCGAGGCCCACCCCGACCACGTCACCCACCAGGAACTGACCGTCGACGACCTCAAGCGCCTCATCCACGAAGCCGGCCGCACCCCGGTAGAACGCGACTCCCTCTACCGCCCCGTAATCCGAGACGCCGACACCTGGCGCATCGAATCCGAGCCGCACTGATCCGAGCGGACGCAGCGTGAGTCGAGCCCGCCAAAGACGGGCGCAACCCACCGGTCGGGCCGTATCGATCCGAGTGGTGGGTTCCGTCCCCCTGCGAGGGACTACACCCACCCTACACGCTCGGACCCGAGTCAAGTGGACCTGGCCGTCAGGCCAACTTGGGCACGATCCCGACCCAGTCCGGGCGAAACTCCGCTTGACTATCCGGACCTTCGCGGGGTACAATACTAGAGCGGAAACCGTGGTCGCGGCGGTCATCCGCACGAACCCATCGGACGCATTTCTTGCGAGGGAGTGTTTGGACATGAATCTCAGGAACGATGTAATCCGTCTCGCGGGCATCCTGATGCTTCTGCTGGGGACCGGCACGGCTCCAGCCGAACCGCCGCGTGTCCCCGTCACGATGGACCCGAATGATCCGGAGAAGAGGCGGGCCATCATCTCCCGCGAGGAGAGGGAAGAGCTCGACTTGGCGCCGCACACCTGGACCGGAGTGGTCGATCCGCAGGTCTACGCCACGCTGGAGAAGCTGAACGAGACGATCAAGGGCTTGAAGGAGACGAGGTCGGGCGATGCCGCGATGACCCTGTTCCTCATGCAGTTTCCCGGGACTGTGTACGTGGAGGTGGAAGTGGCGGATGAGCCCACAGACACGGAGGGCGCCGGTGGGAACGTGGCTGCAATCCGCCATGCGCAGCGTCGGGTCTTGCAGAGTCTGACGGCAGCAGAGTTTCGCGTTGCACAGCTTTTCGAGCGGTCCCCAGGTTTTGTGGGATACGCAACCAAGGAAGCCCTGGACAAGCTGGCGACGCACCCGGACGTGGACGGCGTGTCCCTGGATGAGCAGGGGCTCCCGAAGAGAGCCAAGGTCATTTCCAACGAGGATCTTCCGCCGGCCAAGCCTGGGGAGGCGCCCGACGAACTGGGCGTAGCGGAGGGAAAGGTCGATCCTGACGTCTATCGCGCGTTTGCACTGACCGACCACGTGTACGTCAGTCTGGACTTGCGCGGCGGTGACTCGCTCCCGCCCCTGACGGACGTCCCTTCAGAGATGTGGGCCCGCGGGAGGGTGCGCGAGGAAGCAGCCAGGGCACTCCAGGACCGGTTCCTTGCAGGCTTCAACGCCGACGAATTTTGGCCATGGACCGTGCCCCTCGGCGAGCTCTTCATCTCGGGATTCGTCAACAAGGAAGGTCTCGAGAAGCTGCGGGAGCATCGCGACGTGCTGGGGATCAGGTTGCCCCACGTGTACCGCTTGGGCCCCGAACTGTCGCCGGTGCAGCGATAACCGCGTCGCCTGACCATGGAGGATACACCATGCTCAGATGGACCATTGCGATCAGCGCAATTGCCCTGTCAACCGGCGCGGCGCTGGGCACGGAATCAAGCGTGCCCTTCATCAACGCAGACGACGTCCACGCCCAGGGGATCACCGGGCGCGGCGTGACCGTCGCGGTGATCGACACGGGCATTGACTACGCGCACCCTGGGCTGGCCGGCAGCATTACGGGAGGTGGTTTGAGCCGGGTTGACGGCCAATGGGTTTACGACGGCGGCGCGGCCCTCCCCGGGGTAAACCATGGGACGCGCATGTCCCTGATCATCACGGACGCAACAGGCGTCGCACCGAACGCCAGGATTCTGCCCGTCCGGGTTTTCGGTGCGTCTGCCCCACCCTTGCCGGATGACGTCTGGATGGCCGTTCTGTATGTCGCATTCCGCCGGCAAACTGATCCGAGCGTTCGGGTCATGAATCTGGGCGTTGGACGTGAGTTGTTTCCGTGCTCTTGCGATGCCGATGATCCAAACGTGGCGGCTGCCGTGTCCCAAGCGGCTGCGGAGGGCATTGTTACGTTCGTTCCCACGGGCAACGAGGGATATTGCGGCGGGATGAACACTCCAGCCTGCGTGTCGAGCGCGGTCAGAGTGACAGGGAGCTACGACGCTGACTACGAGCACGTTTATTTCCCCGGAGTGTGCGACGATCCCGTGACGCTTCCCTATCGGGTAGCATGTTTTTCAAACATCGCCGAGGACTGCGACTACCTCCTGGCCGCGCCGGGCTTTGGCGTCACCGTCGGCGGCTTTGCGTCGTCCATGGGGACGTCGCCGGCGACCGCCCACTGCTCCGGCGTGGCGGCGCTGATGTTCGAGAAGAATCGCTGTGGGACCTTGGACGCTTATTCGGCGCGAAGCACGATCTTCAATACCGCAACAGTGCACGACTGGGCGTCTCCCTACTGCGCGATGCCGCCGCAGCCACGGCACGTCAACGCCTTGGCGGCGGTCAACGCTGTTCCTACCGGATCCTGTAGCCCAACCCTGGGCGACCTGGACTGTGACGGTACCGTTGGCCTCTCTGATTTTGCCGTGCTCCTGGAGTGTTTGCTCGGCCCCGGCGCCGGGCCGGCGGCGGGGTGGTGCGCCTGCGCTGACTTGGTGGGCGGCTCGCGGTCCGACGGTGACGTGGACCTAGAGGATTTCGCGGCGTTCCAGGTGGCATTCAGCGGCGATGACACAGGCGCGTGCTGCCACGGCGATGGCACCTGCACCGAGGGCACGGTCCACGAATGTGACGCAGCGGGCGCCTACTACCAGGGCCACGCCACGACCTGCGCGACGGTGGAGTGTCCGCTGCCTAACTGGGGGGCTTGCTGCCAGGCTGGCGGAAGTTGTACCGAAGAGACGGTGGAAGATTGCATTTGGGGCGAGGGACTCTACCTGGGAGATGGCACCCTGTGCGCCTCGGCCGATTGCCCGACCGTGGCGTATCAGAACTTCGTCCTCAACCCGAGCA
>DATKXO010000466.1:0-72889 GCA_035528995.1 Phycisphaerae bacterium
GCGGCCATCGATCCGCACAACGAACGGATCTTCGCCGACCAACTCCGCTGTGCGGCCGCGGAGCTTCCCATTTCACCGGACGACGAGGCCTACTTCGGCCCGGGCGTGACGGAACGTTGCGCAACCCTCGCGGCCGAGCAGTCGGGCGACGAATCCTGGTACCGCTTCGAGTCGGGCGACACCTACCGCTTCCAGCTCACCAGCGGCGCCCTGCCGCACCACGGCGTCGATCTACGCATGATCGGCCACGAGACCTTCACCATCGTCGACACCAGTGGGCCCGATGCGCCCCGCACCATCGGCAACATCGACTCCATCTCCGCGTTGGAACTGGTCTACCCCAACGCGATCTACCTCCACGAAGGGCGGAACTACCTGGTACGCGAGCTGGACTACGACGGTAAGATCGCCCGCGTCGAGCCCACCGACGTCGACTACTACACCCAGGTCGTCCTCTCCTCGCAGGCCCGGATCATCGACACCGACCGACACGAGGAGTTCAACGGCGGCACCAAGTCCTTCGGACGCCTGGACGTCTCATGGCAGTCGGTCGCCTTCAAGAAGATCAAGTACTACACCCTGGAGAACATCGGGCAGGAAACCCTGGACCTCCCGGCTCTGACCATCCCCACCACCGGCCTGTGGGCCGTCCCGCCGCAGGCGGCTATGCTGGACCTCGCCCGCACTGGGCACAAGCCCATCGACGGGCTGGTCGGCGTCCGCAACCTGCTGCTCGTCACGCTGCCCATGCTGGCCATGTGTGATCGGCGAGACGTCTCCGGCCTGGTGGACTCCTCCAATCTCGGCACACCGGCCGCCTTCCTGTACGACCGCTACGTCGGCGGCCTGGGATACGCCGAGAAGGGCTATCGCTTCTTTGGTGAGCTGCTGGGGTTCTGCCGAGAACTGGTCGAGGAGTGCCCCTGCCGGGAGGGCTGCCCCTCTTGCGTCGGCCTGGCCAACGTCCGCCCGCCGCTGCACTACGACCCCGACCTGTCCGGCGGTTGCGCCATCCCCGACAAGGCCGCCGCGCAACTCCTCCTGAAACTGTGGCTCAAACCGCCGCGGTAGGGGAGTCACTCCTCCGACGGCTGCTCCGCGTCGTCTTCTTCCTCCGGGAGTTGAAGGTACCCCAGCGACGCCAGGTGCTCGATCTCCTCCTGGGTGAGAACCGGAGACTTCGAGGTGACGGCCTCGGTGGCCATCGCCCGGATGACCAGCTTCACCTCCTCCACCATGCGGTCGCGTTGTTCCGGCGCCCGCTCGGCCAGGTCGATCAATTCGCCCGGATCGTTCCGCACGTCGAACAACTGCACCTCCGCGGGGGCGAAGCTGCGGATCAGTTTCATGCCGCCCTCGCGCCAGGCCTCGCGTCGCCACCCCCAGAAGTTCCCCTCGCTGAGCACCGGCCGGTCGTCCTCCTCGCGCCCCTGCATCAACGGCATCAGGCTCTGCCCGACGAAGTCGGGGTCGGCCTCCACGCCGGTCAGTTCGCACAGCGTCGGCGCCACGTCGATCTGCCGGACCGTCGTACTGACCGTGGCCCGCGTCTTGACATTGGGCGCCCTCATCAGCAGTGGAACGTGCAGGAGTTCGTCGAAATGGGTGTGCCCGTGCTCGAACCCGCCGTGCTCGAAAAACTCCTCGCCGTGGTCGGCCGTGATCACCACCACGGTCTCATCGTCCAGCCCCTGTTGCGAGATGCCTTCGAGCAGTCGCCCGACCTCGGCGTCGACGTAGGCCACTTCCCCGTTGTACAGCTTCTTCAGACGCTCGACGCGCCCGCGGTCCAGCCTCAGCCGCCCGGCGCGAAGGGCGTTCATCTCCCGGATCGTCCCGAACAGATAGCCCGTCGAGTCACGGTCGCGCTCGTCGGCGAATCGTTCCCGGAACACCGCCGGCGGGTCGTAGACCAGGTGGGCGTCGAAGTAGTGGACCATCAACAGGAACGGCCCGTCACCGTGTTGTTCCAGCCAGGCCAGGGCGGCGTCGGTGGTGGGCTCGGCCCGGCGGACTTTGACGTTGGTGGCAGGCGCGTCGGCGTCCACCGTGTCGAAGCCCTGGGTCATACCCAGCCGCTCGGTCAGAAACAGCACGTTGACGATGGCGTGCGTTGCTACGCCGGCGCGTTGGAACACCTCGCCCAGGGTAACCGCCTCGGGCGGCAGCATCTGGAACTGCGGGAGCTGTCCCCCCGCACCGTGCTGCCGTGGATGTTGCGAGGTCAGAAGCGATGCGATCGACGGCAGTGTCCACGGCGCGTGCGCGAAGGCCTGCTCGAACCGCACCGCCCCGCGGGCGAACTCGTCGATGTTCGGGGTCAGCCCCAGCGCGTTCCCGTAACAACCCAGGCGGTCCGCGCGAACCGTGTCCAGCACGATCAGGATGACCTTCCTGGCCGGCGGCCGCGACTCCGGCTCGGACGGCGACTCGCTGCGCAGCGACCGGTAACCCAGGGCCAGCACGATACCGACCAGCACAATGACGACGACGACGCCACCTCGCTTCAAGGGGAGTCTCCGCAAAGCCTCAGGGGGCAACGGGACTGACCGGATGCCGTCCCGCCGCGACATGGGGCGAGCGAACAGACCATCGCAGTTGCACGCGGCATCCTAGACGGATTATCGCCCGATGTCAGCGCTGCATTGAACCGGGCCCGGTCCGGGCGGCTACCAGCCCGAGGTGTGTTATCGGTCAGCGTTGGGGACGCTCGCTGAGCGTGACCTGCAAGGCCATCGTCCGCCCGCCGCGCCAGATCTTCAGCGACATCGCGCTTCCAGGGGCCGTCCGCGCCAGCGTCTCCATGAACGGCGGGATTTCCTTCTGCTGAACGCCGTCGATTTCCAGGATCACGTCGTCTGCCCGCAAACCTGCCTCCGCGGCGGCGCTGTTCGGGACCACCCGGGCCACAATGATGCCCGACGATTCCTCCCATCCGAGTTCAGCCGCTAACTCGGGTGCCTCGGCCACCGCTACAGGGAGAACGCCCAGGAACCCGCGCTTGACCTTCTCGCCGCGTACCAGGGCCGGCAGGACCTCGGCCACCCGTGACGCGGGTATCGCAAAACCCACGCCGTCGTATCGACCCGTCAGCGTGGCGATGGCCGTGTTCACGCCCACCACTTCACCACGCAGGTTGACCAACGGCCCGCCGCTGTTGCCCGGGTTGATCACCGCATCGGTCTGCAGGAAACCCTGGTACACCGCGCCTTGCACGCTGACCCTGGAACGCCCCCGCCCGCTGATGATCCCCCGGCTCACCGAGCCGGCCAGCCCGAACGGATTGCCCAGAGCGAACACGTCGTCGCCCACCCCCACTTGCCCGCTGTCTGCCAGAGGCAGTTCGTGCAACCGGTCCGCATCGATCCCGATCAGGGCCAGATCCGTGTCCGGGTCCGTGCCCACCACGCGGGCCTGTTCCTCCCGTCCGTCGGAGAGCATCACCCGGATGGTCTGCGCGCCCTCGATTACGTGGTAGTTGGTCAGGACCAGCCCTTCCTCGGCGTCTATGACAAACCCGCTCCCGACACCGATCTGCGGCCCCACGTGCTCCTCCAGCCAGCGCCGGGCCTCGTCGCGGCCTTCCCCGTCCTCCGGCCCGTCCCAGCCCTCGAGCAGCCGTTCGACCATCGACGCCGAACTCTGCCCCTCGGACGTGATGGACACGACGGCCGGCAGCGTCAACTGGGCCACCTCCCGCGCCGGCAGCGACGCACGGGCGACCTCCTCGGCCGACGGCATCGCCTCCCGCAAGGCCCGCAGCCGCCCTTTCTCCACCGTGTAGGCCATGTGGCTCAGCAGGTCCGTCTGCAGCAGCACGAAGATGCCCGCAAACGTGATCACGAAGATCAATCCGAACTGTCTGACGATACTGCGATTGCTCATGAATTCGCACCACGCTCTGCGACGCTGCCGGTCGTGACCGGCCACTCCGGCCCCGACGTGCCCTATTTTAGCGCACGGCCCCGCGCCGGACCAGTTGTCCGAAGTTGTAGCTAGAACGTTACGATCAGGTTGTCGTGTCCGGGAATGATGATATCGCCGATCTCGACGATGTCCGTGAACGACTCGCGGGCCTGGGCCGGGTCGACCGACCGCTCGTACACACGACCGGCCTCCAGGTGACCGCGAGTCAGCACGGCGTCGCCCGCCACCACGATCGTCTTTACCGCGGCGATCAGAAGACCGCACGATCCGACCGTCGGGCCGGGGCAGGGAAACAGATGCACCGTCGGCGTCAGCCGCTCCGGCGCCGCCTTGGTGCGACCGGCGATGGCCAGTTCCTGCTCGATTTCCATCGGCGAGGATTCGGCCTCCGGCTCCGGCCCTTCGACCTCTTCAAGTGCCTTGGTCAGGCGGGCGATGACGGCCGCTCGCTCCGCTTCGCCGAGCAGCCATTCCGCGTCTTCAAACAGCGGCAGGGCCCGGCGATGAACCGGCAGGAAACTGGTCAGGAAAACGGTGTCGATCTGGCCGGGCTTCAGACCGCAACGCTCGTCCAGCCGGTGGGCCAGCAGTTCCGCCGGCGCGGATGGGTCCACCAGAATCGTGCGCCCGCCGTCGCGGATCAGCGTCGTCGTGGCGTGGGCGGCCCGCACCCGACCCCGCTCGTTCCAGAACGGGTTGGCGCTCAACGTCCCGATGCTGATCACGTCAACCGTGCAACTCATGACGCCCACACTGTAGCTGTACCGTCTGTGGGGCACAAACCGTCCCATCCCCCAGGGCTTGACACGGCCGCGGCTATGGAGAAAAGGGGGACGATTCGAAGGCGTGCGACGTAACCCTAGGGCTCCATGAGGCCGCGATGCTCGACATCAGATTCATCCGCCAGAACGCCGACCTGATCAAGCAGGCCGCCGCTAGCAAACGCATCGACTGCGAAGTCGATCGGCTGCTTGAGGTGGACCGCCAGCGCGTCGAGGTGCAGCAACAGCTCGAGGCCCTGGCCACCCGGTCCCGCGAAGGCGGCGAGCAACTGGCCCTGTACCGCAACCCCAAGTCCGACTGGTACAAGCGGGCCGTCGAGGGCGGCTTGAGCAAGGAGAACATCGCGGCCAAGGCTCGCGAAATCCAGGCCGAACTCAACGCCTGCAAGACCCGTCGTAGGGAGCTGGAAGAGCGCGAGAAGCCCATCATTGAGGACTTCGATCGGCTCATGCTGCTCATCCCCCAGCCGCCGCACCCCGACGTGCCCGTGGGCCGGGATGAGACCGACAACGTCGAGCTGCGCAAGTGGGGCGAAATCCGGCAGTTTGACTTCGAGCCCAAGGACCACGTCCAGCTCGGCGCCGACCTGGGCATCATCGACATCGAGCGCGGCGTGCGCCTGGCCGGCTCGCGGAACTATGTCCTGTGCGGCGACGGAGCGCTGCTGCATCAGGCGGTCCTGCGTATGGCCTTTGACATGATGGTCCAGCGCGGCTTCGTGCCCATGAGCGTCCCGGTCCTCGTCCGCGAGGAAGTCATGTACGGCACCGGCTACTTCCCCGTCGGGCGCGACCAGGCCTACATCTGCGAGCGCGACGGCCTCTCGCTGGTGGGCACGGCCGAGGTGCCGCTCACCGCTTACCACGGCGACGAGATCCTGGCCGAGGACGACCTGCCCATCAAGCTCGTCGCCCAGAGCACCTGCTTCCGCCGAGAGGCCGGCGCCGGCGGCAAGGACACCTACGGCCTGTACCGCATCCACCTCTTCGACAAGGTCGAGCAGGTCATCATCTGTCGCAACGACGAGGACGTCAGCCGCGAGCACCACGACGAAATCCTGGCCAACGCCGAGGACGTCGTGCGGACCCTCGAGCTGCCCTATCGCGTGGTCAACGTCTGCACCGGCGACCTCGGCCAGGGCCAGGTGCAGAAGTTCGACATCGAGACCTGGATGCCCTCGCGGAACAGCTACGGCGAGACGCACTCGGCCTCCCGCTTCCACGAGTTCCAGGCCCGGCGCCTCAAGCTCCGCTACCGCGACAACAACCGCAAGGTCCGCTACTGCCACACGCTGAACAACACGGTGATCGCCTCGCCCCGCGTCCTGATCTCCCTGCTCGAGCTCAACCAGAACGCAGACGGCACCGTGACCATCCCCTCGGCCCTCCGCCCCTACCTGAACGGCCGAGAACGGATCGGGTAAATAAAGGGCAAGATGCTCGCAGGGTGTAGGGTGGGCGCGTGCTCTCCACACGAGCATTCGCTTCGCGCGGGCGATGGTCTGTGACCGGCGCCCTCGCCCTCTGCATCGAGACGCGCCGTGCAAGGGGCCGGCAGAGGGGCCGACTTCGGCGGCCGCGTGCCCAACGCTGATGCTTGTTTTGCCCCGAAGGGACGGGTGCCGGCCCGGAGGGCCGGCGGAATGTGGCCACGGGTGGAGCACGGTCAGCATGGGCGAAGCCCACCCGCCGATGGGCGGGCGAAGCGCAACCCGTGGAAGCCGTCGTTGAGGAAGTCCGCCCCGGAGCGGGCGGCGGAATCCAGCCGCGGGTGAAACACGGGCGCCATGGACGACGCCCAACCCGGGGAACACTTCATTCACCCGCCCGACATGTCACGTACCCGGCCGGTCGAGCCCCGTCCTCCCAAGGTGGCCCGCCGTCATCACCCCCGGTAGGATGACCGCGCCATGCGTCTTTGCGCCGCACTATGCCTGTGCATCGCAGCCGTCCCGCTCACCGGCTGCGCCTGGGGTCCTGCCGGCCGCCTCGACGTCTGGGCCGGCGAGGAGGTCTACGGCGGGCTCGACGCCGCCTCCGCCGGCCGCGTCACCGATCTCTACGACGCCCAGCAGGGTCGAATCACACTGGCCGGCGCCATCGACGAGACGCTCAGCTTCTGCCTCGTATTGTCCGCCAGAGACCGCACCATCAACGGCCTGACCGTCGAGCCCGGCGACCTGCGCAGCGGCGACGGGCGAATCCCCGCCAACGCCGTCACCCTCTATCGCGTGGATGAGGTCGAACTCGGCCCCTTGCCCGGCTGGCACATCCGCGGCATCGCTCCACAGCACCGCGTCTCCCGCGTCCCGGACGTGCTGATTCCCGTCAACGCCCCCAAAGGCGGCCTGCCCGCGAAGCTCTCCACCCGCGACCCACTCACGCTCTGGGTGGATATCCACATTCCCAAAGGCACGGCCCCAGGCACCTACCAGGGAGACCTGACCGCCACGGCCGGTGACGAGACCGTCCAGTCGATCGGCCTGCGCGTCACCGTCTGGCCCTTCGTGCTGCCCGAGCCCAATGTTGTCCTGCTGGCCGACCTCGATCACCAGAGCCTGTTCGCCCGTCACCTGACCGACGGCGGCCGGGCGGCTGCCCCTCTGCGCGAGTGGGGCGCCGGCCCGCAAGGCCCCCAGCTCGACGACCTGCTCTACACCACCTGCCGCCTGCTGTGGAGCCACCAGGTCACGCCCCTGCTCACCAAACTCACGCCCGTCGTACAGATCGAAGGCGACGGCCAGGTCACCGTCGATTGGACCGACTACGATCGCGTCGTGGGTAGCCTCCTCAATGGTGAGGCGTTCCACGATCGCCGCCCTCTGCCGATGTGGCGCATCCCCTTCGACGAGTCCTTCCCGCCGCCGCCGGAACACGGCGCCTTGACCTCGCCGACCTACTCCAGGATGGCCCGCCAGTACCTCACCGCCTGCGCTCAACATTTTGCCGAGCGCGGCTGGCTCGACCGTTCCTTCGTCCGGCTGCCCTACGCCTCATCGCCGGGCGCGGAGGCCTACGCCGCGATCCGTCATTTCGGCCGGATCGCCCGCGGGGCCGATTCGCAACTGCGCACCCTGGCCGAGGTCTTCCCCCAGGACGCCGCACTCTACGGCTGGGAGGGCTTCGCCTGGGAGGACGTCGGCAGCTTCGTGGACATCTGGTCGCCACCGGCCCAGTTCTTCGACCCGGCCCGGATGCGACAGGAACGCATGCGCGGCAAGCACGCCTTCTGGCGGTTGGACCGACCTCCCTTCAGCGGCTCAATCGAGCAGTACGCCCGCCCGGCCGACGTCCGGGTCATCGCCTGGCAGGCCCGGGCCAACGGCATCGAGGCCGTCCAACTCGGACCGGCCGACCACTGGCCCGACGACCGCCGCGCGGTCACGCCGCAGGCATGCTGTGACAACAGAGTGGCACCGATCATCTATCCCGGCCGGTTCTGCGGCCTGTCGTCACCGATCCCCTCGGTCCGCCTCAAGCGACTGCGGCGATCCATGCAGGACGCCGCCTACCTGACCCTGGCCTCTGAACTGGGCCTGGACCACCTGGCCTCGACCCTCACCGAGTCGCTCGCCCCGCGCGCCGGCGTCGCTGCCTACGGGGCCCACTTCGCCGACGGCGTCTGGGGAGGATGGACCGAAGACCCCGAGCTGTGGTCCGCCGCCCGCCGAATCCTGGCCGACGAGATCGTCCGCCGCGTCCGACGCGGACGCCTGGACGACGAGCCCGCCGCCGGTCGATCCGACCGCGCCGAAGACGTGGCCAACGCGGTCCAGTGGCGCCGCTTAATCGAATACACCCGCCGAGTCCTGATCGACGTGGACGGCGTCCGCGTCCGCCCGGTCGGGCCTGCCATGGCTGGCGCCGTCGAGGTCGCCATCGCCGTCACCGTGACCAATCGAACCCGCGCTCCCATCTCCGGACACCTGGCCTTCGAGGAACTGCCGCTGACCTGGACCGCCCAGACGCCGCAGGTCCCGCTGCCCGAGATCGCCCCCCAGGCTTCCCGCCGCCTGACCCTGCGGGCAACCGCGGCCGTGCTGGAAACCGAGGCCGGCGCCGTCCGCTACCTGCCGCTGGTGCTGGAGACCTCCGAGCCCCGCACCTATCGCTTCTCCGCCCGCCTCTGCTCGTTGGCGGCTCATCCGCTCCGTGCTCCGTTGGCGGTGGACGGCGACCTGTCCGATTGGCCCATCGCGGTCGGCAACGCCGCCGAGGACTTCGTCCTCATCGTCGGCGAGGACGCCGAGAACCCACGCCTGCCTCAATCGCGCCCCACCCACGCCACCCGCTGTTTTGTGGCCACCGACGGCCAGGCCCTCTATTTCGGCTTCGACTGCGCCGTGGCCGACGGCGGTGCCCTCCCGCGACAACAGCGCAGTTTCGTGCGTTATGACGACGGTGTGCCCGTCGGCGACGAGCTGGTCGAGATCCTGATCGATCCGACCAACACCGGCACACGATCCACCTCGGACCTGTTCCACATCGGTGTCAAACCCTCCGGCTGGTCCTGCGAACGCGGCATCGGCACCGATCCGCCGACCGGCGCTCGGGCGCCCTGGGCGGCCGACGTCCGCGTGGCCGTCCGAGTCCACTCCGACCGATGGGCCGCTGAAGTGCGAGTCCCCCTGGATGCCTTCGGCGCCCGCCTGGGTCGCGGCACCGTCTGGGGTCTCAATCTCACCCGCTTCGACCAGCGCCAGCAGGAGTTCTCCAACTGGTCGGGCGCCGAGCAGAACGTCTACGACCCGCTGGCACTGGGCAACCTGGCGCTACCGTAGCACAGACGTGGTTCGCTGATACCGTCCGGAAACGAACAACACCAGTCCCGGGATGAGTTCACCGATTCACGAGCCGCGAGCTTCAGCTCGCGCGGGCTGTGTCGCCCCGGACGCGCCGGATCGAGGGGCACCCAATCGGCATGAACAGACCGTAAACGGTATCACTTGCCCTTGTTCTTCTCGGGTGGGCGGCCGATCTGCAGGTCAGTCAACCCCAGCGAAACGTCGTCCGCGAACTCGAAGGTCTTGTTCAGGCCCGTCGTCAGGAACAGACCCCAGACGTGCGTGTTCACCGAACACAGGATCAGCCGGCGCCCGTTCGTGATGGTGACCACCTTCCGCAGCCGAAGCAGCTTGGCCAGGTTCGACGAGTTCACGTAATTGACGTGGGCCAGGTTCAGCAGCACGTCCAGGCTCGAATTCTTCTCCACCTGTTCGATCAGCGTGGCCAGATCGTCGCTGAAGGCCGGATCATCCTGCAACTCCGTCAGGACGATGTGTTCTGACCACTGTTGTGTGGACATGCCGCGTCGCTCCTTCACCAGTGGTCGGGAACCTATCATCCACCGCCGCGGGTGTCAAACCAGCCCATCCGACCCGTCCGCCGGCCGCCCGCCACACGGCACCAGACCTTCCCCGTCGCCGGTCTATCGCTGCCGAACCAGGATGTTTCGGTCCACGCCCTGGCGGTCCACGGCCGTACCGATGTCTTTCAGGAAGCGGCAACCATCGGTGTAGTACCCCGCGGTCGGCTTCAGCGACTTCACCCGCTCGCACCAGTACCGGTTCAGCCCGCGCATGAACAGTTCGCGCAGGTACTTGCTGTAAATACTGGCCAGCGCAACGGGCAGGTGATGGTCCTCGCCGCTGGTCGCGAACTCGATGTGGTGCGTCGTCGGCGAACGCGTCAGCCGGTACGTGCTGCGCTCCCGCGTTTCCTCCAGAATCTGCAGCTCGTACCCCACGAACGCCGTCAGCAACTGCTGCGTGTAGCGCAACCGACCGCCCTGTCGGTCGATCAGGAAACGCACCGGCCGATCCGCCGCCTTGGACATGATCCGCTGAACGATGCGCAGCGTCAGCCCCAGCAGGACCGTGGCCTTGTTGCGCGTCGAAGAGACCAGCCGGTTGTACTGCCCTGCCAGCAGCGGCTCGCACAGCACGCCCGCCAGCCGAACACCGCACAGCCGGGCGTTCCGCCGCACCGCGTTGGCCTGTGTGGCCACCGCCCCGGCGTCGGCCTCCAGCGGCAGTCCGAAATCCAGGTCCTCGTACCAGGGATACCCGGCCGTGTTGTCCAACGTCTGCGGTGCGACCCGACGGAGTAGCTCGCGGAACGTCGCCGGCCGGTGCCCGGCGGACTGAAGCATGGCCAGAGCCGTGCGCTCCAGACCGCTCAGGCCACCGCGGCGGTGATGCCTGTACAGCTTCTTGCTGTCCAGAATCGGCAACCGCACGTTTGCCCGGGCGACGCGCCGTGTGACGCTGTCGGCGAGCTGTTTCCACAGGCAGTCTTCGGCCTGATCGTCCGGCACCTCGAAGGCCACACCGGTCACCACCAGCGGCCCCAGCAAAGGTCCATACCCCGCTTCGTCAATGCCCGCGACAATGGCCAATCGCGCACCCCCGAACGTCTACCAAGGTCTGGCGCCGCGCCGCAACTCCCCACCGCGCTGACAGCCGCTGCCACGGCCCTCGCCCTACCGCCTCGGCGGAACCGACGGACCGATTATAGCATGCCCCGCACGCCGCCGACGGACTCGGCCGACTATGACTCTCCTTGCCCTGCCAGGCCTGTTCTTGAGCCCGCAGCAGCCGGCGGGTAGACTCCGCTCCGTAGCAGAAATCGCGTTCCCCACACGGAGCGATCCATTGAATCCCCAACGCGCCGTCGTGTTCGGTCTGGCTGTGGCTGCCGTCGTCCTGTCGGCCGCGTCGTGCATCACCCTCGATATTCCCAGCGGAGGTTCGCTCTTTCCCGCGGCCTCGTTCATCGTCAGCGGCGTGATGGAAGAGGTCGATCCGGAAAGGCCCCAGTGCTCCCGCTTCCAGGGTGACAACGGCACCACGTACCACCTGTTCCAGGGCCCGCGCCTGACCAACGACGAGTTCGATCAGCTCTTCGAGGAGGGCGCTCGCGTTCGCCTGGAGATCGAAATCCGCACCGACCTGGAGCTGTTCCCCTGCGCCGTGGGCAAGACCGTCGAGGTCGTCGAGGTCCTCGAGTTCATCCCTCCCTAGCCGGTCCGCGCCCCGCGCCGAGCGAACCCCGACCCGCCGCAGGTCGCGCCATCCGGAGTAACGCATGCCCCGCACTTGCCGGCTTCTGTGCGCTGTCACCCTCGTCCTCGCCGGCGGATGCGTGAACCTCGACCCCTCGCGGACCCCCGGCCTCGAGGCTCTGGCCGACCTGTTCGCCACCCCGCAGTCCACCGACCTGCCCGCCAGCCGGGATCGTGACGGCGACGGTCTGACCAACGAGGAGGAGGACCAACTCGGCACCGAACACGGCAACCCCGACACCGACGCCGACGGCCTCGACGATCTGCTCGAGCTGGAGACCGGCACCGACCCCACCGTCCCCAACCAGGATCAGACGGTCGACGGCGTTCCCCCGGCTTTCGACGGCCTCATTCTCCCCGGCGAGTCGCGAGTCTTCTTCCGCGGCGCCGAGGCACCCTTCGTCGCCTACCTCCGCCTGATGGGCCTGGTGCGCAGCGACACGCGAGTGTCCATCGAATGGCAGGAGATCACCGAGGACGAACCGCTCACCCGGGCCACCACCGACGTCACGTTTCGCCCCAGGCAGCATTGGTATTGGGGGCACGACCTGGGCGGGTCGGCCACCGTCTCCGATCCGGCCGACATGACCGTCACCCAACTCACCGTCACCGTCCAGCCCGGTGGCGACTCGCTGGCTTACAACTTCATCAGCTCCGGCGGGCTACGCAACGGCCCTCGCGGGCTGGTCCCCTTCCCCCAGGACCTGGCCGACGCCGACCTGAACATCACGCTGCTCATGGCCCACGGGCTGGCCGACGAGGCCGCCACCTGGGACTCCTTCGCCTTCATGGCCGAGCGCATCAGCGAGAACATCCGCATCATTCGGACCGACGTCGAGCCCGCCGGCGCCGTCGCCGAGCGGGCTGGCGAACTGGCCCGCTTCATTCAGCGCGAAGAGCCCGGCGAGTTCTACGCCATCGGCCACTCCATGGGCGGCCTGGACCTGCGCTACATCCTGACCAAGGCCGCCCAGGCAGATGAGGCCTTCGTGAACGCGGCCGATGCCATCCTGGGCCTCTACACCATCGCCACACCGCACGACGGCGCCTTCCTGGCCGGTCTAACCGAGGAGTTCCCCGAGTTCACCGAGTTCATCGACCTGGCCGCCCCGGCCGTCATCGACCTCGAGCCCGGCTCCGACGTGCTCGACTACCTTAACGAATCCTTCGACGGCGACGTCACCATCGACGGCCGAATCGTCCCGGTCACCGCCCTGGCCTTTCAGGCCGGCGCTCCGCTGTTCCCCGCGTCCGACGGCGTCGTCGAAATCGCCAGCCAGGCATTCGGCGACCACGTGATCAGCGACGTTCCCAGCACCCGCGGCGCCGGCCTGGGCGCCGGCAAGCATGTCCCCTTCGTGCCCAGTCGGGCCGACGTCGAGCTGCACAGCTTCGAGGTCCTCGGGCGCATCCTCAGCGACATCGTCGCCCGGCGGACCGCCCCCGAATTCTGACGCCTACTCCCGCACGTAGACGCAGGCGAACGGTGCCTTCCCCTCACGCTCGGCACTTCGCCAGACGAGCCGCCAACCACTCCGTTCGGTCATCGACTCCGGCGTAATGGCGAACCGCGGCGTCGGGCTGTACTCGCCGTCCCAGATGAACACCGTGCCCAGCGCCGCCTCATCCAGAATCGTCGTCGAGTCCGGTGGCACGACGTTGGACCCGCGGTCCAGGTAATGCGAAACCCACATGTTCGTCGCGATCACCGGGGCCTCACCGTACGGTGACGACCGCACCCAGCCGACGGCCCGCTCGATGTCCCGTGTATGCTCGGGGATCCCATGCGGCCGGACCAGGTACGCCAGCGGCAGCACCGTCGTGACCACCGCCGCCGCGCCCAACACCGCTCCGGGAAGCCGCCCGCCGCCGGTCCATATCCGGGCCACCGCCACCAGCACCAACACGGTTAGCCCCCGTACGAACCACCGCACCGGCTCGATCAGGAACAGCCAGGCCTCGTCCACGATCCCTGCTTCGAGCTCCAGACCCACCCACATCACCAGACTGACCACCACCAGCACCGCCAGCGCCCGCCGGCGCCGATCGCCGACTCCGTCAAGGATCGCGTTCAAACCGAACAGGGCACACAACGCGGCCACCGGCGACGTCGACACCAGAAACCGCGGATACCCGCCCGATGCGTACAAGCCCAGCCAGAAGATGAGCGAGTGAACCAGCAGATGGACCAGGTAGCACGCCGGGATCAACCACGCGATCCCATCTCGCTGACGCCGTTCATCGCCCCCGCCATGTCCCCTCCACAGCAGCGCCACCGATCCGACCAGGGCCAGCACCGCCACCGCCGGCCCGCTGGTCGCCATCGACTTGACCACCATCGTCAGCGGCATGCCCGCGCCGTACATCGTCGTCTGCTGCTCGTTGATGATGAACGCGATCGGCCACCGCCCCAGGATCGCCGCACCCAGCGCGTGGTGCACCAGCGGCGCCCACAACAGCAGCGCACACCACGTCCACCGGCCGCGCCACGGCCGCATCGCCGCCACCCAAAGCGGAATGAAAACCACCGTCTCGTACCGCGTGACGAAACACAGCGACAGGACGGCCGCCGACCACGCCCGCCGCCCGGTCACCAGACACCACACCGCCAGCGTCAGGTAGAACGCAACGGCCGTCTCCGTCAGCGTCGTGTAGGAGGCCAGCAGAAAGATCGGCTGGACGAAGCACAGCAGCGGTACCCAACCCGCCCGCCGCCACCCCAGCCGCCGGGCGATGTCATACGCCAGCCACGCCGCCGCGGCCGACAGCACGGCCGACTCGATCCGGCACGCCGTCCACCCCAGCGCCGCTACTGGAAACAGCAGGCACGTCAGCCCGGGCCGCCCCCACTCGTCCACCAGGTACTGCCCGCTGTGCCAGCCCCACCGGGCGTACAGGTAGTGCGTCAGGGCATCGTCCTGGTACGAGCCGTCCGAAAGCAGTGCCAGCACCACGCTGACCGCCAGTCCGAGACCCACGCACAGCACGGCGAACCGGCTGATCGTCGCGCCGGTCGGGTTGGTCTGCCGAGCCAGGTCCATCAAGCTGATCCACCGGCGGGTCGCAGAGGCTGCCCGCACCGAGCCGCACGGCACCTTACCACATCCGCCGCCCGGCCGATTGGCCTTCCCCGACAGGGCTGGCTATCCTGACGTTGGCCGCCCGTACGGCCGCCGCCCCCGTTTGTGGGAACCGAACGTGAACCGCTACGCCAGAATCACCGGCAAGCTGCCCCGCGAGATCGTCCTGCTGCGATCGTTGCCCTGCGTGTGGAGCCGCTGCACCTTCTGCGACTACATCGACGACAACACCACCGACGTCGATCTCATCCAGCGCGTGGCCGACCGGGAGCTGGCCAAGGTCACCGGCGAGTTCGCCCGGCTCGAGGTCATCAACTCCGGCAGCATCCAGGAATTGCCCCAGCCCGTCCGCGTTCAGATCCGCGGCCTGCTGCCCGCCAAAGGCATCACCGAGTTCATCTGCGAGTCCTTCTGGGCCTACCGCAAGAAGTTCGATGCCACCCGGGCCTTCTTCGGCGTCCCCACCCGCATCAAGCTCGGCGTCGAGACCTTCGACGACCACCTGCGCAACGACGTCCTCGGCAAGGGCATGCACTTCGACGGCCCCGAAGAGGTCGCCCGCCTGACCGACACCGTCTGCCTGCTCGTCGGCTTCCGAGGCCAGACCCGCGACACCGTCCGCCGCGACGTCGACATCCTGCTCGAACACTTCCAATACGGCTGCATCAACCTGTTCACCGAAAACCGCAAGAGCGCCGGCTTGCTCGATCCCGAAATCCAGGCCTGGTTCGCCGAAACCTACCGCTCCCTCGACGACCACCCCACCATCGAGGTCCTCTGGCAGAACACCGACTTCGGCGTGGGCTGACGAAGGTGCTTTTGGCGTGTGCTCGCATCTCAGACTAACCGGTTTTGTCTGTCGAAATATCCGTGACTTCCCTGAGCCGCGAGCTTCAGCTCGCGCGGACCAGCCAGCGAACACCACTCTCCCGACTCGTGTGATACCATTTCCAGGATGGGTATTCCCATTCACAAGCCGCGAGCTTCAGCTCGCGCGGACCAGCGAGCGAAAACCACTCTCCCGACCCGTGTGAAGACCGTGCGAGCTGAAGTTCCCGGATCGCAACCGCGCCAGTGAATCAGTTTAAGCTCGCTTGTTGTGCGCCGGTAGTTGTTCGCAGATTGGCCTGCGGCTCGCTACCTCATCAAAAGAAGTGACGGAAGTGAAACGGTTACAATGCGCGGGTCCGGGGCTTCCACGCCGTCCGCCATCGTCACCAGAATCCCGAACGGTGCGTTGTAGTGGGCCTTCTCTATGAACGAGCGCAAACCCAGCGTGTCCCGAACCGGATCGATCCGACGCCGGTACTTCACCTCCAGCGGGATGCGCCTCTCGCCGATGGTGAGAACATAGTCGATCTCCGGCTCCGTCGGGCGCTCGGGGAAATGGGCTACGTCCAGGTGCGGAATGCCGCACAGGAACGCTCCGACCACGCTCTCGGCCAGGTGCCCCGCCAGATCGGTCAGGTGCGGAGCATCGGCCAGTGTCGCCGGGTCCAGCGGGATGACCTCCTGCAGCCAACTCGCTCGAAGTCCGTGGTCCACGATGCACAGCTTCGCGTTTCCCTTACGGCGCTTTTGGCGGAGTTCCAGCGGACGCACCAGGCAAATCAACAAAGTGCCGTCCAGAAAACGCAGGTAGTTCAATACGCGCTGCCAACCGATGTCCGCCCGCAAAACCTGCTTGAGTTCCGCCACGAACACGGCCGGCCCGGGAGCCTGACCTGCGTACCGGCACACCAGACGGAACACCTCTTCCAACAACGCGGCGTCTCGTCTGCGCCCCTGCGGCCCGATACGGAGGTCGTGCTGGATCACCCGGCGGATGACGTTCTCGTTGAGTTGGTCGCCCACTTCCGCCCACGGAATGTCCGGCCGCGCGTGCGCGATCGGATAGCCGCCACGCTCCGAGAACGCCCGGAAGGCCTTGTCCCGAACAGACCGGTGCCGCTCTCCATGTGCCCCTAGCTCCGCCCAGAAATCGGATCGCAGAAGGCTCTCCAGCCCGTTTTCGGGCAACAGCGGCGGTACTTCGCCCAGCGACCGGATGCCCGCGATCTCGCGCAGCAGCAGCGTGCCGAGCTCCAGCGTGGTGATTCGCCCGGCCAGGCTGTCCCGACCCGCCTCGATGCGCAGCGCCGAACTTCCCGTCACCACCACGTGCAGCGTGTGGTGATCCACCAGCGCCTTCAGTTGAGGTGCCCAGTCGGCCAGGTTCTGGACCTCGTCCAGGAAGACGTACGCAGGCTGCCCGGCGTGAGCCGCTTCGTTGAACGTCCGACCAAGTATGCGCTTCTCGTACCAGCGGGCGATCTCTAGTAGGGGCTGTCGCAGGCCCCGCAGACTCGGAATCTCGTCGAACTGCACCCGCAGAATCCTGCTCGGCGACACCCGCTCCTTCTTGAGGAGGTGTTCGACCGTCTGCTCCTGGACCGTCGTCTTGCCCACCTGACGGGCGCCCCTCAGCACCACCGCCGGCGCCAGGCCCGGGCCAAGCTTCTTGCCCAGCACGCCAAAGGCCCATCGTCGGTAGGGAGGCAGCACCCTCCCCGGCTTCCCCGCCCACCAGGGATTCGTGTCCCGCAGATAACCGTCCAGGTCGGCGGGCAGCCTCACCTTGTCGACGATGTCCGGGCCGTCAGCCATGAGCGCCACTCTACCTCTCCGCCCACGGTGCGTAAACGACTGGTTAAGCGGGTCTCCTGCCGCCGGCCTCGCCAACGGTCCTCTGCCTGCCGATTGCCGACCACAATCCTGATATCGTCCGCTTCGACAAAGAGCCGCTACTGCGCTCGCGGATCGCCAACGGGTGGACGACCGAACTCCCAGCCGTTATGAACGGGCCATGTCCCGCCCAGGCTGCGACATCGACGCCCGGACCCTGCTGGCCGACCTGACCGAACCGCAACGGCAGGCCGTCACCCACACCGACGGGCCACTGCTCGTCCTGGCCGGTGCCGGCAGCGGCAAGACCCGCGTCATCACCCGTCGGGCGGCCTACGTGGCGGCCACCGTCGCCCGCCCCTATCAGGTGCTGGCCATCACCTTCACCAACAAGGCCGCCAACGAAATGCGCGAGCGCATCGTCCGCCTCGGCGTCGGCCCGGACATGACCGTCTGCACCTTCCATTCGATCTGTGCCCGCCTGCTGCGCATCCACCACGACCGCGCCGACCTGCCCGGTAATTTCACCATCTTCGACCAGGCCGATCAGCGGGCCGTCGTCAAGCAGGCCCTTCACCGCTGCGAGCTGGACAAGCGGAACTGGCCGGTCTGGCGAGTGCTCTCCAGGATCAGCCAGGCCAAGAACGCCATGCAGACCCCCGAGGAGTTCGCCCAGCAGGCCCACTACTGGCAGGATCGCACCCTCGCCCGCATCTACACCGCATACGAGCAGATCCTCGCCGAGCAGGCCGGCCTGGACTTCGACGATCTCCTCTTGCGACTGGCCGTACTGCTGGATCGCGACCAGGAGCTGCGCGACCGCCTCGAGGATCGCTACCGCTACCTGCTCATCGACGAGTACCAGGACACCAACGACGCCCAATACCGCATCGCCCACCTGCTGACCCAGCGCCGCCGAAACCTCTGCGTCACCGGCGATCCCGACCAGTCCATCTACGCCTGGCGCGGGGCCAACATCACCAACATCCTCCGCTTCGAGAAGGACCATCCCGACGCTCTCGTCGTCCGCCTCGAGCAGAACTACCGCTCGACCAAGCGCATCCTGTCGGCCGCGAGTTCCCTGATCTCCTTCAACATCAACCGCAAGGAAAAGACCCTCTGGACCGAGAACGACGAAGGCCGCAGCGTCCGCACCGTCGATTGTCCCGACGCCACGGTCGAGGCGAACCTCATCGCCGGTGAGATTGCCACCGCCGTCGCCAACGGTCGCGAGCCCCGCGACGTCGCCGTCTGCTACCGAATCAACGCCCTAAGCCTCGAAATCGAGCTGGCCTTGCAACGGGCCGGCATCGCCTATCAGGTCGCACGCGGGCAGGAGTTCTACGGCCGCAAAGAGATCAAGGACCTCATCGCCTACCTGCGGGTCCTGGTCAACCCCGCCGACGCCACCTCGCTCCGCCGGATCATCAACACGCCCGCGCGCGGCATCGGCAAGACCACAGTTGCGAAGCTGGACGCGTTGGCCGAATCGAGCAACGCCGCCCTGCACGACGTCGTGATGAACCCCACCACCCCAAAGGAACTGGGCCGATCCGGCTCCAAAGTGGCCGACTTCGCCGACCTGCTGCGCAGCCTGACACCACTCGTCGATGCCCCGGCCGCCAAGGCCCTGAGCGAGGTATTCAGCCGCACCGGCCTGCGGGCCTCGCTGCTCGATCACCAGGTCGTCGATGCCGACCCCTGTGAAAACGTCGAGAACCTCATCGTCGAGGCCCGCCGCTACGATCAGGCCGAGCCCGACGGCTCCCTGCTTGGATGGCTCGAACAGGTCAGTCTGGTCAGCGACATCGACTCATTGGACGACACAACCGGCGCCGTAACACTGCTCACCCTCCACGCGGCCAAGGGGCTCGAATTCCCCGTCATCTACATCGTCGGACTCGAGGACGGCCTCCTGCCCTTCCGCCGCGATGAGGAAACCCCTTCCGATGAGGAGGAGGAGCGCCGGCTCTGCTTCGTCGGCATGACCCGGGCCAAGGAAGAGCTGACCCTGACCCACGCCCGCTTCCGCATCCGTCACGGCCGAGAGCTGCGCACCATGCGTTCCCCGTTTCTGGACGAGCTGCCGCGCGAAGAACTAGAATGGATCAACGCCCAGGAGGATGATGCGGCGGGCGGCGGGCGCTCGCGGCGCCAAGGCGGCGCCCGATCGACCGACTTCGCCCGGTGGCGACCCGGCACCCACGTCCACCACGATGAACACGGAATCGGAAAGATCGTCAGCATCTATCGCGGCAGCGGACAGACCCACGCCGCCATCCAGTTCGAGTCCGGCGACCAGCAAACCTTCATCCTGGAGTACGCGGACAAACTGACCTACCTCGAACCCGACGAGGTCGGCTGAACCCGAGGGACGGAACATGCGTCATGCCGTAATCATGGCCGGAGGTGCCGGCACGCGACTGTGGCCCCTGAGCCGCGCCGACCTCCCCAAACAGCTTCTCAGACTCGGCGGGCGGGCCAGCTTGCTCCGCCAGTCCTACGAGCGCGTGGCCGCTCTCCTGCCGCCCGAATCCATCTACGTCATCACCGGCCGCGACCACCTCGATTTGGTCGCCCGGGAGCTGCCCGAACTCCCCGCCGCCAACCTCTTCGGCGAGCCGGTCGGACGCGACACCGCCAACGCCGTAGGCCTGGCCGCCGCCATCCTCAAACATCGTGACGCCGATGCGGTAATGGGCGTCTTCACCGCCGATCACGTCATCACGCCCGTAGAAAAATGCACGGCGGCCGTGGACCGCGCCTTCACTGCCGCCGAGCGGCACCCCGACGCCCTGATCACCATGGGCATCCGCCCGACGCGCCCCGAAACCGGATACGGCTACGTGAAGCGCGGCGCCGCACTGGCCGACGGCGTTTTTGAGGTCGAACGCTTCACCGAAAAGCCCGATGTGGAAACGGCCCGCCGCTACCTGGCCGGCGGCGACTACTACTGGAACAGCGGCATGTTCACCTGGCGGGTGGACACCGTCCTGCACCAGCTCGCCGCGCACCTGCCCGCCTCGCACGCCGGCCTCCGCGACATCGCCGCCGTCTGGGACACGCCCGACCGCGACGCCAGACTGGAGGCCGTCTACCCCGATCTCGACAAGATATCCATCGACTTCGCCGTGATGGAACACGCCCCGCGCGTACTCGTCGTCGAGATGGATTGCGACTGGATCGACGTCGGCAGTTGGACGGCCCTCGAGGCCGTGCTCGGCGCCGACGCCGACGGCAACGTCATCGCCACCAAGTCCGCCGTCGTCCTCGAATCACACGGCAACGTCCTGGCCGGCCCGGACGACCACCTCATCGCCACCCTCGGCGTCGACGACCTCGTCATCGTCCACTCACCCGACGCCACCCTCATCTGCCGCAAAGCCGACGCCCAGCGACTCAAGGACCTGGTCGCCGAGGTCCACCGGCGCCACGGCCACCGCTACCAATAGCCGCACCGCATACCGTTCCAGGATGACTCTGCCGTTTCCCGAGCCGCGAGCTTCAGCTCGCGCGGCCTCTGCCGCCGCTGACACGCCGACTCGCGGGCCACCCAATCGGTATGAACAGACGCTAAATGCTATAACACCTGGTCTTCGCGCGCCACCGGGCGGTCAAACCACCACACGTGCCGTACTCACCTAATGAAAGCGCCCGATGGCTTAACCACCGGGCACTTGCACTTCATCAGGGTTAAAGCCCGAACTCGTAGCGACTACTCGCCCGGCACCGTCTCCACGCGCAGATCGCCGTAGATGACACGCGTCTGCCCATCGTCGAGCCGCCATCGCATCAACACCTTCTCCGCATCCCCCGGCACGACCCCCTCGACGTACTCCGGCTCGTGCCCGGTCATCTCCAGGAATGCGTACAGCGTCAGCCCCTGGAACTTGGACAGAGAGTCCATGCTGGGCGTATCCGGCTCCGGGCGCCCCGCCCGCTTGGCCACGAGTTGCTTGGCACGAATCATCCCCCCCAGAAAGGCCACCTCCTGCCCCAGGTCGATCACGTTCAGACTGCTGGGGTACCGCCCGGCCAGCTCGCCGAAGAACCGCAGAGCCTCGATCAGCGCTTCCTCGTCCGGCATTTCCATCTGCCCCGGCGTAATCTCCTCGCGCAGCGTGTACCCCTCCGGCACAACCGCACTGAACCAGTCCGCCGGCAGCTCCGTGTCCAACTCGAACTGATCGTACACCGCGGTCAGACGGTATGACGTTTCCACCGGCATCGCACCCGTCGCCGGCACGCGCTTCACGTAATGGAACACCAGCCGCGCCGGAACGCCCGTCTCCACGTCCACCCACAGCTCGGCCCGGTTCTCCGCGGCCTGTTCCGTCCACGGCGGCCCGAAGCCGACCTTCTCCCCGGTGATCTCATACCCGACCACCTCGCGCCCGTCGAACGTGTCCTGTCCCAGCTCGCGATCCGCCGCCACCGTCAGGTCCCGCAGACCGCGAATCAACCGGTCCGGATCGCCCGGCAGCGACATGAAGTGAATGTCCGGAACCGGGTGCTCGGCAATCGCCTCGGTCAGTTCCTCCGGCATCCGCTCCTCGTCCGCCACGAGTTTCTGATACGTCCGCTCGACCGGGTTCAGGATCAGCGTCGACCCATCCGGCGGGACGTACATCGTTTTCACCAACACGTTGTCCTCGTACGTGTCCCGACGAACGCCGTGCTCGGTGCTCATGTACAGCTTCTCGGCCTGCACCACCTCCACGTCGGGGGCCTCTTCCAGCCTGGCCAGGTCGATCGTGGACGATTCGGCCCCGGCGATTGGCTTCATCTCCACCCGCGTCGTTCTGGTCACTTCGCAGACGATCGTCTTGGCCTGCTTCAGGTGCTCGATCGCGGCTGCAAAAGCGCTTCTTTGCCCGGGAACGAAGAAAACCACCACGACAATCACAATACACGCGGCCGGCGCCAGAATCGTTGCCGCCCGCCGCACGGCAGGAGTGTTCCAGCTCATCACATGATCTCCCAGGCGGTGCCAGACTCGAACGACCCGCCCGGCCCCAACGGACCGGGGCACCTCGTCCGGCAGTGCCGCCATCAGTTGCTCGCGCAATGCGTCGTGGTCGCGGTCGAACGCCTCGTACATCCGCACTCGATCGACGTGATCGCGCCGGGCCGCTTCGAGCTGCCCGCGGCACGCCTCACACGTGCGGGCGTGGGCCAGCATGAGCTCGGCCTGTTCACTCTCGAGTGCCTCGACGGCCAGCAGGTCCCAATCTTCGGGGTTCGGGCACGTCATCGGTGCACCTCCCGCTTCTCGTGCATGCGACGCAAACGCCGGCACGCAGACGACAATACGCGATAGAAACCCGATCTCGACAGGCCCAGCACGCTCCGGGCCTCCTCCACGTTCCGCTCCTGCAGGTAATACGCGTGCAGGGCCAAACGCTCCTTCTCTGTCAGCGGCCTGACCGACTTGCCTTCCTGCCTCATCAACGAGGCCACCTGGTCCCGCAGCTCGATCAGCCGCTCCTCCGGCGGATCCACCGCCCGCCCGACGGACTTCTGCCGTTGGGCCAGCGCCGCCAGACCGTCCTGCTCGCGACGCCGCCTGCGCCGCCATTCCCGACAAACCTGCCGGGCGATCCCCACCAGCCAGGCGCCGAAACGATCCGGATCGCTCAGCCGCCCGAGGTGTTTGTACGCCCGCAGAAAGACCTCCTGGCTCAAATCGGCCGCCGTCTGCACCTCGCGCGTCTCGTCGTAGCACACCGCCCGGACCAGCCGGGCCCGGCGATCGTAAAGTTCGGCGAAAGCCGACCGATCGCCGTTGCGTACGCCCAGGACCAACGTTCCATCCGTAGCAGACACGACCCATCCTCCACGAGTACCGATGGCCATCTATGGTACCAGTGACCAAACCGCAGATTCTGTCCACCCAAAAACCGCGAATTTCTTGCCTTATCGGAGCTTGTATCGGCGAACAGACCTGTGACACCAGTTCCAGGATGACTCTGCCGATTCCCGAGCCGCGGGCTTCAGCCCGCGCGGCCGCAGCGACGAGCTAGACGCCGGTTTGACTGTGTTCCAATCGGCACAAATAAACTGGAACCGGTATGATTCAGCGCGCCGCCGTAGCCAGGACGCTACTTCTCCACCCGCGCCAGCCCCCAATCGACGTGATCGCCCTTCTTCGACCCCAGCGCCTTGGCCGACAGTGTGAGCTGCCCCGCCCCATCCAGCGGCACGTCGATCGAAACCGGCTCGTCGTCGCGCGTCAGCGGACCCGTTGCCAGGACTTGCTTCTCATCCAGGTACACGCGCAGTTCCACACGCCCGTATCCGTGCCGATCGACACCCGCCACGGCCCGGAACCGGCCGAACCCTTCGGGCAGATCGTACGTCAGTGTCGAAGGCGCGTGCGTGCCCACCCCCCGCAAAAAGTACCGCCCACCCAACCGGATCGGCCCACCCTCCACCGACCGATCGACCCGTAACCTGCCGTAGCCCTGCAGCTTCGTCGTCGGCGTCAGGTCGCCCAGATACAACACGCCCGCCGCCTCCGCGCCTACCGATCTTCCGTCGACCGAACGCCGGTACTGCCACCCGATGACCGCTGCCACAGCGATGACACCGATCGTCGCGATGATCGTCACCCGAACGAACCACGCCACGACCGCCGACGGCGCCGGCCGCTCCGCCGGGTCTACAAATCGCTCCGGCGGCACGGTTGCAGCGCTCATGCCGGCCCCTGCCGTCCCCTTCGATGTCAGCAGCAGCGCCCCAAAGAACAGCCCCATGAGCACCAGGTTCAGCCCGCTGATGTCCCCGCCGATCTGATCCACACCCTGCGCCACCGTCAGGTTCAGCAGCATCAGCACCGAGACCAGCAGATACGCCCGCTCCTTCCACGCCCCCGTCACCGCCCAGATCGGCAACACCGCGATCACCGGATACGCGTACCGCTCGTGCATCTCGGTCAGCAGGAAGAAGAACACCAGCCCCAGCACCCCCGCCGCCAGCGACCGCGCCGCCGCCGTGTGACGCCGGCTGTACGCCGACAACGTCAGCGCCACCCCCAGCACGAACAGGATCATCGAGATGTTCCGAGCCGTCAGCCGCATCAGCCAACCGGCATCCTCGGCCACCTCCACCTCATCCCCCGCCGCCAGTTCGACCAGCCACGTCGGCACCGCGTCGTCGGGCGCCGCGGGGTCGTCGGCCAGCCCCCACAGGTTGAACGCGTTGACGCTCAGCTTGCGGTACTGCCCCACCACGCTGTAGCCGTCGCGTAGCGCCGGCCTCAGCGACCCCGTCGCCGCGAACGGAGCCAGCACCACGACCGCGGCAATCGCCGCCCCGATCGCGCAACGCCCCAGCCCCCGCCCACGTCGCCACCGATACACGTCGAACAGGATCAACGGCACAAACACGATCGACTGAAGTTTCTGCAGCAGTGCCAGCGCCATGGCCGCACCCGCCAGCCCGTCGCGCCGCCGGTTCAGACCCACCAAAGCCAGCAACACGAACGCCGAATGAATGCTGTCCACCTGCCCCCAGTACGCCGAGTTGTACAACGACACCGGGTTGAGGAAGTACAGCGCACCGGCCGCCACCGCCGTCCGCGTCCCCACCAGACGCCGCACCTCCACGTAGAGCAGCAGCGTAATGAGCACGTCGGCCAGACACGCCGGCCCCCGCAGCCACGCACGCAGCCATGCCGCGTTCGCCAGCTCCGGGTCATACACCGACAGCAACTCGCCCAGCCCCCGCAGCGTCAGAACGTGCAGCGGCGGATAATTGCAGTGCGTTCCCGCCTCGTAAAAACCGCCCAGCCCGTGCTCGGCCAGCGCCCGCATCCAGCCCAGAAACAGGTTGACGTCCGCCAGGTGCCCGTCCCGCATGCTGAGCACCACGCGAGCCGCCAGCCCCACAATCAACACCAGCGTCAACCCGATCCAACCGGGATGCCGGCGCCCGAACGCCCTCAGTCGCTCGCCCAACCGCGCCCGGACCGGGCGGTGTACCTCGGCTACGGATTCGATTTCGTCGCCCATCGCCGCCGAGGCTATCCAGCACCGCGCCACAAGTCCAGATGCCACCCACCGCAGGGTGCATGACGGCTTAGGCGGCGTAACGATGGACGATTGGCTGAACCCCCAAAGGGGGTGCCGGGATGTAGCCCAGGGCGCAAGAAGATTTCCCACGAAGCCCAGCCGCGAAGCGGCGACAGTCAGTAGCCAGGGGTGCCAACCCCTGGTATGCGGTGCATTTCCGCACATGAGCCCCGGAGGGGCGGCAGACAAGAAACGCGACTCCCGGCCTTATGCGCAACCCGCTCCGCGGAAACAGGTTCACGCGGCATCCCCCATCGCTACATGCGAAATCTTCGCAAGCCCTGGGGAATCGGGCGTGGTGTTTGAAATAGAGCCCCGGAGGGGCGACGGAAACGCTTCCGGGATAGATGCCTACGAATCAGCGTTTCCGCCGCCCCTTCCAGGGGCTCCCTTTCGTATCGGCACTGGCGACCCAGGGTTCGCTTCGCATCGCCCTGGGCTATATTCCATCGTCCGCTCCGCGGACTTTCAACTGTGTGCCCCCGCCTGAAGTGGCATGCACCCTCCACCGCACGGTCCAATGCCAAGCCCTTGACGCGCATCGCCAGGGTTCTGACCATGCGGTCCGCACTGCGCTGTTCCGCGTGGTAAGTGCGCCGGTGGTCGACCTTGTGGAGGCGAGCGATTCACCTATGGCTCAGAAGTTCGCCGATTACGAACAAGCCTTCATGAACCGCGCCATTGCCCTCGCCCGCCGCGCCCGGGGCCGCGTCGAGCCCAACCCCATGGTCGGCTGCGTCCTCGCCCGCGGCCGCCGCATGATTGCCGAGGGATACCACCGGCGATTCGGCGGTCCCCACGCCGAGATCGACGCCCTGCGCCGCGCCGCCGACGACGCCCGCGGAGCCACCGCCTACGTCACACTCGAACCCTGCTGCCACACCGGCAAGACCCCGCCATGCACCGACGCCTTGATCGAAGCCGGCCTCAGCCGCGTCGTCGTCGCCATGAAGGACCCCTTCGCCCAGGTCGCCGGCCGTGGCCTCCGACAACTGCGACGTGCCGGCATCCGCGTGGACGTCGGCCTGTGTCACAAAGAGGCACAGGAACTCAACGCCCCCTACCTGACCCTCGTCGGCCAACACCGCCCCTACGTCATTCTCAAGTGGGCCCAGAGCATCGACGGCAAGATCGCCACGCACACCGGCGATTCGCAATGGATCTCCGGCCCCGAGTCGCGCCGCCTGGCCCATCGCCTGCGCGCCCGCGTCGACGCCATCCTGATCGGCATCGGCACGGTCCTGGCCGACGACCCGCTCCTCACCGCCCGCGACGTCCCCATCCGCCGGACGGCCACCCGAATCATCCTCGACACCAACCTCCGCCTGCCCCTAACCTGCCAACTAGTCGCAACCGCCGGGGTGCCCCATCCTTCGCAAAGCGAAGGGTGGGGGACTGATGCTCTGCGTACCAAAGCGTGGACCACCGACCACCCCCCCGTGTTACTCCTCACCTCCCGCGCCGCCCTCCGCAAACGCCCCCGCCACGCCCAGCGCTTGCAACAACGCGGCGTCGAGATCATCCCATGCCGCGTGAAGAACGGCCGCATAGACCTCACCGCCGCTCTCCGCCTGCTGGGTGACCGACAAATGACCAATTTGATGGTCGAAGGCGGCGGCCGAACCCTCGCCGCTTTCCTCGACGCCCGCCTGGCCGACGAAGCGCACATCTTCATCGCCCCCAAACTCATCGGCGGCCAATCCGCCATCCAGGCCTACCCAGGCCAAGGCGCCCCCCAAATCGCCGATGCATTCGTTACAGGTGTCATCGAAACCCGCCGCAGTGGCCCCGACACACTGATGCGATTACGCTTGATGACAAACAGGTAGCACAGCACGGAGGGCAGAGCACCGTAGGGCAGGTTGTTCCGCCGAAGGCGGGTTGACCTGCCGCGAGGCTAACCAGTCCGCGTGGTCGGCTTCAGCCGACCGGTTTTTGCCACCAACTCCAGTTGGGCGAGCCCGTCTCTCGCGACACCCAGCCGCGAAGCGGCGTAAGTCAATAGCCAGGCGTGTCAACGCCTGGGTAACGATGCCCTCCACCACCCAAGCCCCAACGGGGCGGCAGAACGCTCGCCCGACGCAGCAGCATAGGGCACCTCGTTCCGCCGAAGCCGGCTTGACCTGCCGCGACGCGCCTCTGCGTCCTCACCGATCTCTGCGGTTCCGCCTTTTTTCCTCGCCGCCTCCGAGCCTCAGTGTCTCCGTGGGTCGCCTTACCTCTCCGAATTCGCCCACAAAGAAACCGCGGTTCCTGACCCCGTCAGCCGCGATTTCCGCAATCCGCACCGCCTCAAAGCGATCAGGCGCCACGTTTTACTAATAGAGAAGGTCCGCGCGCCTACTGCTCGTGCCCCGCGGGCGTCACACGAAGACTGCCCCCAGCAGAGGCAGTCCCTCCGTGCCTCGCCGCCTCCGTGGTTGACCGTCGATAGGGGACCGGATGTGTGGCCGGTTAAAGCCACAACGCGAGAAGTTAAAAAATCCGGGTTTCCAACGAAACCAAACGCCCCCTTTTGAGCGATAAAAGACTTCTAGGAAAGGATTTACGAACAAAACCGCGCGCGCAAAACTCGTCGAAACTCGCGCCAAAACTGCACCAAGCGCGCAAAAAAGGCACAATAAAGACGCAAAACGCCCCCGAACTGCGCGCAACCCACCCACAAAACGCTCAACACGCAGCATCCGTCCCGCGATTCCGAATTCCGCGTTTCCCGGGTTCGCCCCACCCGCCCCGGGATAAGAAATGCCCGTCCTACGCCCCGCCGCTCACCACCTCCACGCTCGCATGGCGGCCGCTGAGTTGCGCCAGCCGCCGCCGGTCGATCGTCAAATCGAGTTCGGTGTATTGCCCGTCGTACCGGCGCGCCCGCACGTCGGCCAGTTGGTCGATCGTCGCCAGCACCTTGCCCTCGGCCAGCGGCACGCGCACCGTCACGTCCACCGTGCCCTTGGTCATCTCGGCCAGCACCCCGTGGACCAGTTCGCCGAGCCCGGCCCCAGTGCGAGCGCTGATCCGCAACGACCGCGGGATGCGGTTCTCCAGAACGTGCACCACCGAGATGTCCTCGACCACGTCCATCTTGTTGAACAGCGTGATCGTCGGCTGGTCGCGGCAGCCCACTTCCGCCAACACGCCCTCGACGGCCGCGATCTGCTCAGGCGCCGACGAGGCCGACGCATCGACCACGTGCAACAGCAGATCGGCGTGGACCGCCTCCTCCAGCGTGGCCCGGAACGACGCAACCAACCGGTGCGGCAGATCGCGCACGAACCCCACCGTATCGCTCAACAGGGCCGTCTGCCCCTCGGCCAGGTTCCACCGGGCCGTCCGCGTGTCGAGCGTGACGAACAGCGCGTCGCCCACCGTGCGACCCGCGTCGGTCAGCGCGTTCATCAGCGTGCTCTTACCGCTGTTCGTGTAGCCGACCAGCGACACGGTGAACTCATTCTCCCGCCCTCTGACCTCGCGCTCCTTCCGCCGCCCGATCTTGGCGATCTCGCGTTTGAGGTGGGCGATGCGGTCGCCCACGATCCGCCGGTCGATCTCGATCTGCCGCTCGCCCGGCCCGCGCGTCCCGATGCCGCCGACGGCGCCGACCCCGGTGGCCCCGCCCACGCCCGCGATGCGCTCCAGGTGCGTCCACATCCCGCGCAAACGCGGTGCCGTGTATTGCAGTTGAGCCAGCTCGACCTGCAAACGGGATTCCAGCGTCCGGGCGTGCGTCGCGAAGATGTCCAGGATCAGCTCGCTGCGGTCCAGGACCTTGCGCTCGAGCTGCTCCTCGATGTTGCGGATCTGGGCCGGCGTCAGGTCGTTGTCGAACACGACCACCGTGGCCTCGCCGGCCTCGCACCGCTCGCGAAGCTCTTGCAGCTTGCCCTTGCCGATGCAGGTGGCCGAGCAGTAGCTGTTCCGCCGTTGGACCAGACCGTCCACCACCAGCGCGCCGGCCGTCTCGGCCAGGGCGTTCAGTTCGCCCAGCGGATTAGCCAGGTCCACGTCCATCCCGGGCATCAGCACACTGACCAGGACGGCGCGCTCCCGGCGAACCGACAGATCTGTTCGCGTCAGGTCGGTCAAGCAGACGTTCCCGCATCAGGCCGGGCATCCACCCGGACGAGGTGTACTTTCGGACAGGGACGCATCAATGATCGGTAAGTATACGGCCGCCATTCGACGCCCGTCAACGCGACAGAAGTGGACCGCGGTTGGGAAAGACGGCCGGCACGGTGCTTCATTCGGATTGCGATCGGCTCCCGGTCTGACGCCCGTTACCGCTGGTATCGGCCCGATTCCGGGCGCTGCCGTTACGCTCGCCGCCGCGACCGTTGCCACGCTGCCGCCCGTTCCCGTTGCCGCCCGAAACGTCGGGGTGCAGTGGATAGCGGAATCGTCTCTTCAGACGGCGACGCAGCAGCTCCTCCACGGTGACCAGCAACGCCCCTTTGGCCTTCATCTGGCGGAAGGCCAGGTCGGCCAGCGAACCGCTCCAGAACCCGCAGCAGTCCATGACCACGGTGACCGGCTTGTGCCGAGCCAGCAGCCCCAGAGCCAACGTCTTGAGCGAGTACTCCACGCCCACGCCGAAGAGGATGTATTCCTTGGTGGGCAGTTGGCTCAGGAAGTGGTCGGCCTTGGGATTGCCGAACAGGTCGTGGGTCCGTTTGCGGAAGATCACCTGCTGGTGGCGGCCGAAGAGATTCAAGGGGACCGAGAGCGTGTTGTCGCCCTCGATGCGAATGCGGCTGCCGAGCAATGTGAACGGCACCTTGCGCTGCCCCGGTGTTCCGTCAATGCAATGCCGGGCGAATCCGTCGTGCGTGTTTTCGGAATCGCGGTGCGAGTCGATCGACGAGATGACCGGTATGTGGTTCCACTTCGCCCACGCGACGACTCGTCGCATGGCAGACAGCAACTGCGGCGCGTTCTTGACCAGGCAAGCGGCCCCGGGACCCAGAAAATCCCCCTGCGTATTCAGGTCCAGGAGTACGCACTCCAACGTTCTGCGATTGTGCTGCCCGACCATCTGCCTCTTTCCCTGACTGGCGATCGTGCAAAGCTCGCGGCGATACGGGCACAACGTGGATTATGGTTCAGCTTCGCTTGATGAGATGGTGCCTCCTTCGCCTTCCTGGCGCTGTCCGACGCGGCGGTTCGGGAGTCCCTTCGTGAGTCGTGCCAGATTATACCCCGGCGACAGCGACATGGCGATCCATCGGGGCTTTGGATTCTTAAGTTCATTTTTTCCAGTCGTTTATGAGAAAAAAGTTTTCTTGCCTTGCTGTGATTTTTCGGCGGGTTGCCGTGCGTTCCAGGCGCGGGGTGCCGCGGCGGTGGCAGTGCGGTACACGCCTGGCGGTTGGCCGTGCATTGAAGACCAGGAAGAATAGGTGGTTCCATGATCGCCGCTGGATGTCCGCCTTGTTTCGCTGTGCGTTGGTGTATTGGGCAGTCCGTTGTGCAGCCAGCCTGGCACGGCCATCGGTCGCCGGCAGGTGCCCATGTCCGATGATGAGTGGTTGCGTGGGTTGCTGAGCAAAGCCATCGGCGCGGAGGTTCGCGCCGCGCCGCGCTGCTGCGGTTGAACGGGCTGATGCAGATAGCGGGAGGAGCGTCTCGTTGTACCGGCCGTCGTTGTCGGTCGGATTGCCGCCGGTCGGTCGCGTTGACCGCCCCTGATGCGCGGGCTAGACTTTTTGTTGGGCAGTATGGGGTGTCTTGACGGGTCGGGCAGCTTCCAGTCCTTCGACGCCTCGCTGCCCGCACCGAGTTTTTGGTGCGAAGCCCCTCGTTTGTAGCGGCCGGGCTGTAGGGTCCAGTACGCATGAGTTCGCGTCCTAACGAATCTGCCCCCGACGAGCACGGCACAACTGAGTCGTCTGTCGAGCCCGCAGCGGTGGAGGAGCCGCTTTCCGGCCGGGCCATCGTCTTAGCCTGGCTGGTGTCCATCGCTTGCCACGTGGTTCTGTTTGCGGCCATGTTTCTGGCGCCCTGGCTGTCCGACGTCGCGAGCCAGGCGGACGCACTGCCCGTGGCCCGCACCGAGTTGCTGGGTGAGCTGACCGAGGTTCGTCTGCAGGCGACGGCCAGGCCGGACCTCAACGTGGACACCTCGACGACGACGCCGGAGTCGCTGCGTGCGACGCCGAAACGCTTCGACACATTGACCGAGCCGGTTTCCGCCGCCCGGCCGGAACTGTCCATCGTGGGGATCGGCAGCGGCGGTGGGGAGGACTTCGCCAAGTACGGGCTGCGGACATCGGGCGGTCCCGGGCCGAAGTTCTTCGGCATCGGCGGACGGGCCCGCGGGGCCAGGAGGATCGTCTACGTGGTGGACCGGTCCGGCTCCATGATGACGACGTTCGATGCCGTTCGCGAGGAGATGAAGAGATCGGTGTCGGGCCTGCGGCGGAGCCAGCGGTTCCACGTGATCTTCTTCAACGCCGGTCCGCTGCTGGAGAACCGGCCGAAGAAGCTGGTGCCGGCCACGACCAGCCAGCAGGAGCGGCTCTTCGAGTTCCTGGACACCATCCAGGCCGAGGGAGCCACCGACCCGATCCCGGCGATGGGTCGGGCCTTCGCCGTCAACCCCGACCTCATCTACTTCCTGACCGACGGCGATTTCGATCCTCTGCTGGAGGAGAAGCTGAGGGCCTGGAATCGTGACAAACAGGTGAGAATCTTCACGATCGCGTACGTCAGCCAGGCGGGCCGGGAACTGCTTGAGAGGATCGCCCGCGAGCACAACGGTGAGTTCAAGTTCGTTTCCGAACACGACATTCTGTAGGTGGCGGCTTCCGTTTTCTTTCGCGGTTGGGGCGTTGGTCGTGGCCGCGGTTGTCGCCTGCGCGCACGGCGACCAGGTCATCTGCGACGCGGCGAACTACACGCGCGTCAAGGTGACCGGCCATGCAGACGGCAGGCTGTTGCTGTCGCAGGACGACGGCAGCATCACTTCGGTACCGCTGGGCCGGGTTCAACGGATGGTGATCGACTCGGTTGGTGGGATGGCCGACCTCAACGACGCGGAGCGTTATCTGGCGGAGAACGACCTGGAGAAGGCAATTGTCCGCTACGAGCGGGCCCTGCGGATGGGGACGGAATTCTGGCCGACGATCATCCGGGTGCGGCTGTTGCAGGCGTGTGATCGGGCCGGCAAGTTCGAGCGTGCCGTTGATCACTTCGTTGCCGTGGCCCAGGAGGCCCCGTCGGCGGCCGCCGCCATGATCCCTGCTTCCATTCCCCAGGGGCGCAGGCCCGAGACCAAGGGGCTGGTCCGGCGACTGACCAGCGAAGCGAATCGCTCCACGCGGGATGAGCAGCGGGTGTTACTGGAGTTGCTGCGATACGCGGTCCTGCTCGAGGGCGAGGATCCGGAGGCGGCCCGGTGGACACGGGAGGTGGCCGCAACCGCGATCCCGGCCGGCATCGGCACTGCCGCGGTGTACCGCATCCGGGTGGCGGCCTGCGCCGAGCTGCTGGCGGCCGGCGCCCTCGAGGACCTTCTGGATTCGGTCAACCAGGCCGCGGCGGATTGCCCGCTCGAGGTCCTGCCGGAGCTGCTGTTTCTGAAGGGCCGGGCGCTGCTCGAACGGGCGTCCAATCGCGAGGATCTGCTGATCGCGGGCACGACGCTGATGCGTGTGGCGATTCACTTCCCGGACGACGCCCGGGCCCCGGAGGCGTTGTTCTGGGCCGCAAAGGTCCACGAGCGTCTCGACCGGCGGGGCAAAGCTGTGCAGTTGCTGAACGAATGCCTGAATCACGCCAGGGTCAGTCAATCGGTGCGGCAACGGGCTGAGGCCGACCTGTTGCGGCTCGAACAGGAACCGTCAGAGTAGGGCGGTGGTTGTAACTGACGGTTCCCGATCCATGACCGGTGGGGCGCCAGGCCCCCGGACGCGTGGTTCCGGTTTGTGAAAGTCGCTTACGAAACCGCTTGTGTAGCGTGGTCGAACCGGTTAGAGTTGATGTGAATCACCGGGATCAGTCGTCACATCGATCGGAGAACAATCGTGCCTGCTAGCAAGCCACCCAAGCTGGATACTATCGATAACCTGCTCAAAGCCATGCTGGTGTTCTCGCGCACGGTGGACAACGTCCTGGAGTCGCGGGCCGTGGAAGGTGCCGTGGGCCAGCCCCTATCGTCTTCCAAGGTGCAGATCCTGCGGCTGCTGGGTCAACGGGGAGGTCAGACCGCCAGCCGGGTGGCCCGTTACCTGGGCGTCAGCAACCCGGCGGTGAGTCAGATCATCGACTCGATGGTGGCCGACAAGCTGGTGATTCGGGAGACGGGGCTGCACGACCGCCGGGAGGTGAACCTGCGCCTGACGGAACGGGGCCGACAGTTCTTCCACGCGATGCGACGCCAACAGCGGCACCTGCTCCGCAACGCGATCCGCAGCGCCAGCAGTCCGGCGGTGGACCGGTGGATCAAGACGCTGCTGGATGCGGCGGGCAGCATGGCCCAGGCCGACCAGGCCTTCGAGCGGTTCTGCCTGCAGTGCGGGGCCCACGCGGACGGGACCTGTGTGCTGGTCGGCGGGGACGCGGAGTGCGTGTTCCTGCAGCAGCCCGGCCGGAAGGCCGGAGGGACTGGCCGTCGTCGGACGGCGCCGGTCCGGCGAACCACCAAGAAGACGGCCCGTCGAAAGGCGGTTCGCGCCCGGTCGTGAAGCATCGGCGATGGAAACGGGCACTGCGCCAGGGTTGTTGGAGACGGTCGGCGCGTGTCGGGGGATTCCAGCGGTTGCGCGGCGCGGCGGACCACCCGATGGAGACGTCAGCGGCGCGGGGCTGGGCGCTTTGGGCGCCCGTTTGGTGACGCACTCCGAAGTTTCACCTCGATTTGTGTTTTTTGTTCTTGCACGGCGTAGGGCGGTCGGATAGTGTGCCGCCGGAGGCACGGTTCTGGCGCGACATTGTTGTCCACGTCGGGCCAGCAACGGGGTCTACAACGAGTCAAGCTAGGCGGGAGAGAGAGAACGGTGATCCGCCGGGCGCTTTGACGATAGCCGCACGTTGGTGCGGAAAGTCGATAGACTCTCTCTCTCCCTCCCAGGCTTGGGTTGCTCTCACGAGTAGCACTGGCCTGGGTTTTTTTACGACTGTCGCGATCCTCCCACGTCGTCAACGGCGGAAGCCCGGGAAGAATAAAGAAAAGGCGGGCCGGCTCAGGACAGCACCGGACTCGTTCTGCGTCCTGGCCGGGCCCGCCGGCGCGTACCGTCTTCGCGGTGGCGGTGTCGGGCGGCGCCCGGTGGGCGATACCTTGGTGTTGTCGGGCGCTCGCTTGTTGTTACCCCTCTCCGTCGGGTGGACAGCGGCTAGAGTCGAGCGGCTGTGAGCGGCTTGCGAACCACCCCGTGGTGTCGACGCCGAGGTCCGCGTGTCCCGCCGAATAGACCGTCGCGTCAAACACCGTTCGGACCCCATTATCCCGAGGGCCAAGTGGCCGGCCAGGGTAGTGCCCGGGTGCCGGGACACATGCGGGCGCTGCCCGGGCGTCGTGAGTCAGTGGTGGATCTGCACCTGACTGCCGGCGCGGGCGCCCAACAGCTCGGCGGCGGAAGCCGCGTTGCGGGCGATCTCGACCAGGCCTTCCGCGTTGGGCAACACGACCAGCGAACCCGGCGGCACATCGGCGTAGGTGCGGGCCCAGGTGGCGGGACGGGATTGCTGCTCGACGAGCACCGAAACGGTCGGCGTCTTTTTTGAGAAGGTGTCCGACAGCCAACGGGCCGGGATGTTGGTGATCAGGTTGCCGTAATGGTCCACGTGGACGATCTGCCCGGTGATCTTCCCGGCCGTCCGCGCCGGCTCGTGGGCGGGTAGCATGACCGGGTCGCCGATCTCCGGGCCGACGCGCCGCGGCGGGAATCCACTTGCCAACAGGCCGCCGACCGGGCCGTAGATGTCGCGACCGTGGAAGGTGGCCGACAGCGCTCCCGGCCGCAGCAGCGATTCGTCGGTGATCTCCCAGGCCCGGTCCAGGCCCTGATCGCGAACCACACCGGTGAACAGGCCGTTGTCCGGACCGACGTAGAGCCGGCCGGCGCGGGTTCGCAGAACGATGGAGCGGCGCTGCGTGCCCACGCCTGGATCGACGACAGCGACGAAGATCGTGTGTTCGGGGAACTCGCGTGACGCCCGGGCCAGCAGGTAACTCCCCTCGACGATGTCGAAGGGAGTGACCTGGTGGGTGATGGTGATCAGATGGGCGTCGGGGCAGTTGCGCAGAACGGCTCCGGCCAGGACACCGGCGTAGGCGTCGGTCGTTCCGTAGTCGGTCAGCAGAGCCACTGAGGGCGGCGTGGACGTGGTGCCGGCGCAGCCGGCCACGAGAATCGTCGTCGAGAGAATCACGAAGCGTCGCACGGGGTTGCTCCTGCCGTTTGGCGACGTCAGCGCGTTGTTTTTGCCTGCGCATTGCGCCACCGGTTCGCACAAGCCCGGCCCATGACTGGATGCCCAGGGTAACAGGAAACCGGCGGCTGCACAGCCGGTGGCATGCGGTGACGCCGCACCGGGTTGTGATGCAGCGGTCCGGACGTGGCCTCGGCACCGTGTCAGGACGATCGGTCGTCGCGCACTGCGAGCCGCTACGAGAAAGCCCCAGCCGAGGTCGGCCGGGGCTTCTGGGGGAATCAGGCGTTTGTCCCCCGCAGGGCGCGTCGCGTTCGTTGCCCGCTCATGCCGCAGTCATGCGTGCCGCGGTCGGGCTTTACGGGACCGAGGCGGCGCCGGCGCCGCTGGCCAGCTTACTGTCCTCCAGGGCGGCCTCGAACCTGGCCAGGACGGCTTCGACGTCTTCGCGCCCCGAGCCATCGCCGCAGAGGTCGAGGCATTTCCTCTCCAACTCGACGGCGGTCTTGACGTTTCCGTTCTCGAACTCGGCCAGCGCGAGCGTGTCGACGAACGCCCAGTTCTTGTGCCCGGTCAGTTCGTTGGACCGCAACGACATTCTGCGGGCCAGCTCGGCATACTGACCCTGGTATTGCTCCTCGGTCAGCAGGCCCCAGGCGAAGTTGTTCAGCTCCGTCGGGCTGTCGTTGAGCTGCTGGAAGATCGAATCACCGCATGTCAGGGCCGCCGCATGGTCCTGCTTCTTGCAGGCCAGCACGTCGAATTTTTTCTGCAGCAGCTTGGTGCTGCCCGGCTGCTCGGCCAACCGGCTGTCGATGACATCGACGGCTTCGTCCCACTTCCCGTGGCGGACGGCCTTGGACAGCCGGGTGTTCATCTCCCGATGGTGCTGTTCCTTCTCGACCAACCCGCTGATGATGGGGCCGACGTCGGGCAGCCCGGTGATCATGCCGGACAGGCGGAAGATATCGTTGGAGTGGTCGATGACCACCGACGCGACCGTGTCGGCCATCGGCTCGAGGAACGGCTCCATCTCGGCGATGTCGTCCGGCCCCATGAAGCGCTTGGCGATTTCCGCGCAGCGGCGCGGATGGGCGAAAAACGCCAGCGTGGTGTTCTGGTTGACCCGCGGAATGCTCTTGGCGAACGCGTCATCATCCAGGACCGACCGACCGGTTCGCATGGCCTGGATTGCCTGGGCGATGGCGGGCCGACTGGGCGAGACCAACACGTTGTGGTCGGCCACGGCCAGGTAGACGGTGACGCCTTCGGGGAAGAGGTAACTGCGGGCGGAGACGCCTTCGATATCCACGCGGTCGCCTTCGATCGAGGTCGCCCCGACGGCCAGCGTGCCTACGCCCAGTGCGGTGGACCACAGGGCCTCGGATTTGGCAGGGTCGTTCACGGTGATGATGGCCGCCACGTCGGGGATCGGCAGGCCCGTAGGCGCTGTGCCGTCGGTCGGCGGCACGGCGAAGACCGCCAGGCCGGTGATGTTGGCGAAGATCTCACGCCCGAAGTCCATGGCCGTCACCACGGACGCCTGCGCACCGGCCGCCTGACCGACGTGGTACTCCGTCGATGCTTCGTTCAGCGCGGTCACCAGGAAAGCGGCCGCTCCCTCGGGGATGGACTTGACCGTCTCGGGATTGACCCGGGCGGTCCTGAAGAAGTTGTAGACCAGGTTGTGGTGGTCCTCGTCCAACCGCAAGGCCAGATCGAAGAACATGCCCTCGTCGCTGATGCCGATGTGGCCCACCAGGGACTGGATGCTGTTGAGGTCCAGGACGGCCTGGGCGATGGCCATCTCCTGGCTCTGCGTACCGGCGGCGCCCAGCATGCTGTTGACCATCGGCATGATCGGCTTGGCGTTGATGCAGAAGAACACCATCGAGTCATCGCGATCTTTGAGGGCGTCGGCCAGCGCCTCGTTGGTCGCCAACGAGGAGGTTTCCTCCCCGTCCAGACGGCGCAGGACATTGATGATCTGCGGGCGCTGTGTGCTGACCACCACCAGCCGCGAGGTGAGCGTGACGGTGACCTGGCCTTCGATCTCGTAGGTGGGATAGCCGCGGATCGGCTTGACCGGCTTGCCGCCGATGGGCAATCCGGTCTCGATCAGTCCGCGAATCACGTCAACGTCTCCGGGATGGAAGACCAGCACGCCGGAGGGCATCTGTTTGAAGGGATCGAAGCCGGTGACGGCCACGGCCGCTCCGCGAATGCCGAGTAGCTCCTTGATCAGAGCCGGGCTGATCGCGACCCGCTGACCGCCCTCGCTTGTGGGCAGCTTCCCATCGGACAGCAGGCCCAGTTGTTCGAGCAGCCTGTTGAGCTGATCGCCGGGCTGCTTGATCTCGGCGTAGAGCAGCGTGTCGGCGGGCATGAGCCCGGCGAAGTCGGCACAGGCCAGCTCCTCCCGACAGGCCGCCAGGCGGGCACGGGCTTCCGACCGCAAGCCGGCGTCCGCACGCCCGTCATCGACCACCTCGCCGTATAGCTTGGCCGCTGTGGTCAGGTCGCCCTTGGCGTGGTCGATGTAGTAGGCCCGGTAGAACTTGGCGTCGGTCACCTCGGCCTGCACGCCCGACGTGACGGTCAGCAGGGCGAGCGCCGTGACCGCCAAAATGTGAAAGGTCCTTGCTTTCCCGATCATGACGAGATCTCCTGGAAATGAGGTGTCATGGTGAAGGCCGGATCATCCGCGACCCGGCTTGTGCGGCCGGGTCGTCCGGTTGGGGGCACACTCCTCCCCCGCAAGGGCTGACGCAGCCCTTGGGTCATCCCCTTCCCATTCGGGGCGGTGCGGCGGATATTCTCGGAGGATTGTGTAGAGTTGTCGGCCGGCTCCTCGCCACCCAGCCCGACCGGGTTTTGTGTGCGTTTCGAGGGTCGCGGGGCCGGGCTATAGTACCGGCGTGCCTCGTGACGGTGCCAAGCGGGTGGTTCAGGTAGCGGTCTTCGCCGCGCTGTGCGCCAGCGCGGGCGGATGCCGGCTGCTGCCGCCGAACTACCTGCGACTGGTGACGGCGGAGCGGGCCGGCTGGTATCCACCCTTGCTGGGCTTCACCCGCGGGATCGCGGTCGAGTCGGACGACGGCGCCGGCATGGTCGTCATGGCCGGTCCCAGGGCGGTGTTGCTGTTCGACCACGCCGGGCCGACCAATCGGGTGCAACTCGCCTTCGTTCAGGATGAGCATCTGGTCCTGTACGAGCGGATCGGTCAGCGGATCGAACCGCCCGTTGCGGATCGCGACCTCGGCCGGGCGGGGGTCCGATGCCGGAAAGAGGACGGGCATCTGCGTGGCAGCATCGACGTGTTCGTGGCGGTCACCGAGCGTGACGGGTTGGAGACCCCGGTTCTGTTTGAACATTACCCGCGCGTGATGCGGCTGGTGGGGTACTTCGCGGTGCCGCTGCGCGGGACTGCGGCGGAGGCCGCCCTCGATCCATCTGCGGTGCCGACGGCCGATGCCACCGCGCCGATCACCTGGCTCGGTGCAATGGGCGATCGGAAGAAAACGCGGCTTCCACGCCTGCCTATCGTGGACGTCAAGTACCTGGTGCCGACCACACTGGTGGGTCGTCTGGTTGAGATGCCCTGAAGCGTCGCGGGGCACTGCTTCGAGCTACGGCTCTGTTCCAGGCGACCCAGAGGCTTGCGCCGTAATGGTGTCAGTACGACGAATCTGATACCATGCCCCGGTTAATGGCCGGTAGGCCGGGATCGTACGAGCGCGAGCGCTGCGTGCGGTGGTTTTCGCGCCGCGGCCGTGTTGTCCGGTCAGTCCATGGTCCGTGTTGGAGACGTGCATCATGCCGCGAAATGTACGAGCAGGTCTGATCCAGGCTACGTTGTGCGAGCCGACCACCTCGCCGGTCGAGAAGATCAAGAAGGCGATGATCGACAAGCACGTGGACCTCATCGCCCGGGCGGCCGAGCAGGGCGCTCAGGTGTTGTGCCTGCAGGAGCTGTTCTACGGCCCCTACTTCTGCGCCGAGCAGGACCCCAAGTGGTACGGGCTGGTGGAGCGCATCCCCGACGGGCCGACGACCCGGCTCATGTGCGAACTCGCCAAGAAGCACGGGATGGTCATGGTCGTGCCGGTCTACGAGGAGGACATCACCGGGGTCTACTACAACACCGCCTCGGTCATCGACGCCGACGGCAGTTTCCTGGGCAAGTTCCGCAAGATGCACATCCCGCACTGCGCCCCGGGCTTCTGGGAGAAGTTCTACTTCCGTCCCGGCAACCTGGGCTACCCCGTCTTCGACACCCGTGTCGGCAAGGTGGCCGTCTACATCTGCTACGACCGGCACTTCCCCGAAGGTGCCCGGGCCCTGGGCCTGAACGGCGCCGAGATCGTCTTCAATCCGTCGGCCACGGTGGCCGGCCTGAGCGAGTACCTCTGGAAGCTCGAGCAGCCGGCCCATGCGGTGGCGAATCAGTATTTCCTCGGGGCGATCAACCGCCCCGGCTGGGAGGACCCCTGGCGCATCGGCGAGTTCTACGGCCTGAGCTACCTGTGTGACCCCCGCGGCCAGATCATTGCCGAAGCTGCCCGCGCCGAAGACGCCATCGTCGTGGCCGACCTCGACCTGGATCAGATTCGCGAGGTCCGCAACGTCTGGCAGTTCTTCCGCGACCGCCGGCCGGATTCCTACGAGGCCCTGGTAGCCCCGTAGGTTAGAATGCACCGGACCAGGAGGTGACGCCATGGCGATCGTCAAGGTCGATCCAGAGGACTGGAAAACCTCGAACACGGTTCAGCTCGATAGCGATGCGCCGAGCAACCGCGAAGCCCTTCTCGAGATTGACGAATGGGCAGCTGAACACGGGTTTGCGCGGGTCAACGAGCATTGGCTCAGGCGGATCATAACGCAGGACCGGTGTTGGCTCTTCCGCGGGGTGTGCTATCGGCTGACGCCGGAGGAACAGACCAGCGCCCAGGCCGCCGGGCGTGCCGCCGCTGACGCGCGGGGCAAGATGCCCACAGCTTCGCGCCGAGTCGACGACGACCGCTGAGGTTAGGTGGAGGTCCGGTCCACATGCCCAAACGGCGCCGTATTGTCCCTGACAACTCTGTCATGATCCCGGCGTTCTTCCCGGAAGAGATCATCTACAGAGACAACCGGTTCGACGCGAGTAAAAGGGCCGAACGGATCGCCGACGCGATTCGCGGAACATCAGTGGACGCTTACGCGCCCGATCAACTCGTCTACGAATTCACCAAGGTTGCCAGGAGGAAGACGACCGAGGGAGCCCGCGTTGAAGACGCAACCGGTCAGTTGCACTGGTTTCGGGCTTTGCCGATCAGGCTCGTGTCCGTGCCCGAAATCGAGGACAAGGCGTGGACACTCATGACCGAACACGCCATCCCGCCGCCGGACAGTTGGTATCTGGCCTGCGCGATGATCCAGAAGGCGGAGTTGTGGATCCTGTCACGCGAAGAACGAGACCATTTCGGTGACCATGCCCTGGCTGTTCACCAGCAGGTGTTCTTCCTGACCGAGCATCAGTTCGACAAGCCGTAGAATGCCCGCTCACTCGATCATCTACGCTCTCGACGACCGCCCTCCGTTGGGGCGGGCGCTGGTGCTGGCCCTGCAGCACATGCTGACCATGTTCGGGGCGACGGTGGCCGTGCCGTTGCTGCTGGGCCCCAGCATGGGCATGTCGCAAGTGCAGATCGGCGTGCTCATCTCGTCGGTGATGCTGTGCAGCGGGCTGGCGACGTTCATTCAGACCACGTTCGGTTCGCGCCTGCCCATCGTTCAGGGCGTTTCGTTCAGCTTCCTGGCGGCGTTCTTCGCGATCATCGCCGCCGGCCAGGAGCAGGGCTGGGACGGCGCCACCATGATGCAGTACATCGCCGGGAGCATCATCGTCGGGGCCCTGATCGAGATCGTCGTGGGGTTCAGCGGTCTGGTGGGCCGGCTTCGCCGGGCGCTGAGCCCGGTGGTGGTGGGGCCGGTGATCATGCTGATCGGCCTGGCCCTGTTCAAGCACGGCGCCCCGAAGGCCGGGACCTGCTGGTCGATCGGCGGGTTGACCATCCTGCTGGTGATCGTCTTCTCGTTGCTGTTGGCGCGGCGGTGGCGCTTCTTTCGGATCTTTCCGATCCTGTCGGCCGTTCTGATCGTCTGCACGCTGTGTGGGGTTCTGTCGGTGACGGGGGTTCTTTCGCCCGAGCATCCTGCGCACATGAATCTGGGGGCGGTGAAGGCGGGACCGTGGGTGCGGGCCAACCCGGCCGATGTCGTCCTGCCCTGGGGGGCGCCCAAGTTCGCCCTGGGTTTCATCATCGCGGCGCTGGCTGGATACCTGGCATCCGTGGTCGAGTCGTTCGGTGACTATCACGCCTGCTCGTACATGGCCGGTGCCGGTGACCCCACACCACGGCAGATTTCCCGCGGCATCGGCTGTGAGGGTATCGGCTGCCTGTTGACCGGGCTGCTGGGGGGCTTCAGCTCGACGTCGTACTCGGAGAACATCGGCTTGGTCGGGCTGACGCGGGTGGCCTCGCGCTACGTGGTCCAGCTAGCGGCCGGCATGCTGATTCTGCTGGGCATTTTCGGCAAGTTCGGGGCGTTCGCGGCGACTATCCCGGGGCCGGTGGTGGGCGGCCTGTACTGTGCCCTGTTCGGGCTGATCGCGGCAGTCGGCATTCAGCAGCTTGCCAAAGCCGACCTGTCCAGCGACCGCAACTTGTTCATCGCGGGCTTCAGCCTTTTCATGGGCCTCAGCGTGCCGGCCTACTTCGACGGTTCGGTGGCGGCCATGTATCCGCCCGGCGCGGAGCCGCTGCTCGACTCGCTGCCCGGGGTGTTGGCCGACGCGATCAAGGCGATCGGCGAGACCGGCATGGCCGTCGCGGCGGTCATCGGCGTGGTGCTCGACAACGTGATCCCCGGCACGCCGGCCGAACGCGGTCTCAAGGTCCCCAGCCTGCTGGTGCCGGAAGCGGCCGATGCCGGCGAAGGCGGGCCGGAACGTCAGGTTTGACCTCCCCGGACACCCGGACGTGTCTGGCGCACAGCCGTTCTCCCGGGCAACTCGGGGACGGGACGGGATTCAACGAGAAAGGCCCTGCCGCCTCGCTGGACGGCAGAGCCCTTGAATCGGTCGATCGGCTTGCAACCGCTTAACGCTTGGAGAACTGGAACCGTCGCCGCGCGCCGCGCTGGCCGTACTTCTTGCGTTCCACCTTGCGGGCGTCGCGGGTCAGGAAGCGTCCCTCGCGGAGCATGGGCTCGTAATCCGGGTTGCAGGTTTTCAGGGCCCGGGCGATGCCCAGGACGACCGCGCCGGCCTGGCCGGTGGTCCCACCGCCGTGAAGGTTGACGAAGATGTCCACCTTGCGATGGGCTCCAGTGGCCTCGAGCGGCTTGGCGACTGCCTGACGATCCTTGTCCAGGCGGAAATACTCGTCCACCTCGCGCCCGTTGATCTTGAAAGCCCCGTCTCCGGGGCGAATCCGCACGCGGGCGACGGCCCGCTTGCGACGGCCGGTGCCCCAGAAGTAGCTCTTGCCCGGCGGGCCGGCCGGCTCACGCGGGAGGATGTCCGGTCCGGACTTTGGTTCGATCGGAGTCGCAGTCGCCCTGGGGACCTCGGGTGTGCCCTTGGGGGGCAAGGACGCCTTCGGGGTGACGGCGGGAGACTCGGATGGCTCGGGGGCCGGTGGAGTCGGTACATCAGACACTTGGCCACATCTCCACTGAAAAGACACTACACAAGGGACTAGAACGCCCAGGCCGCCGGCTGCTGGGCCGCATGCGGGTGCTGATCGCCCGCGTAAACCTTCAGTTTCTTCAGCATCTTGCGGCCCAAGGAGGACTTGGGCAGCATGCGGCGGACCGCCTCGCTGATCACCCGTTCGGGGTGTTTCTCGAGCATTTGCCGGGCGGTCACGCTCTTCCACCCGCCGGGGTGGTAGCTGTAGCGATCATAGGTCATCTCGTCCACCTTGCGGCCGGTGAGCTTGACCTTCGCGGCATTGGTGACCACGACGAAGTCGCCGACGTCCACGTGACGCGTATAGGTGGGCTTGTGCTTGCCCATCAGGACGGTGGCGATCTTGGTGGCCAGTCGGCCGAGCACCAGATCCGTGGCATCGACGTGGTGCCAAGCCTGGTGGACCTCGCCGGTTTTGGCCGAATAGCTTCGTATCTTCCCTACTGGCATAGACTTAGCACCTAACTGGCGTACGGCAAACTCGATTGAACCCGTCAATCTAGCATATTCATCCGCCACGTCAAGGGTGCCGAGAAACGGGCCGGCCAACGCGTCCGGGGGGGCGGCGACGTGCAGGCTCCCGGGCCGGTCTCCGCAACGGCAACGGTTCTTCGGCGGGCGGCTCTGTTTCGTCCCCGGTGGATACCTGGTCTGGGTTGGGGGAAACGACGCGGCGGCTGTGAAATAAAACCCAGGAAAGCGGCTGCCGCCACCCGGGAGAAGGCCAGCCTCGGCGGAGGGGCATCTCCGGGCCGGTTCGCGCCCCCGGTTGCCTCGGCCTGAGGGCAGGCAACCGCACTTGTTGAACGGGCCGCCCCCCGCTACCGTGTCAGGTGGTGCGGTTGCCGGAAGGGGAGCACCTTGTGGCATGAGAATTGCGGTGCCCCGCAGCAACCCGTCCTCTACCCGGGCTGTGGAGGAGGGGGTCCCAGTCGTCATTTGAGGAGGGCTGTCATCGATGCGAATGGATCGCCGGAGCTTTTTGAAGGCAATTGGAGCAGCGGGTGTGGGTGGTTCGGCCGTGGCGGTGCCGGCCCAACAGGCCCGGGCGGCCCACGGGCCGGCGGTTTCTGAGGACGTCATGGGCGTCCTGGTGGACATACCCAAGTGCATCGGGTGCCGTCGCTGCGAGTACGCCTGCCAGGAAGCCGCCGGCTTCAATCCGCCTCCGGTGGCACAGTTCGAGGACAAGACGCCCTTGGAGCAGGCCCGGCGACCCCTACCGCGCAGCCATACGGTGATCAACCGTTACCTCAATCCGAAAGACCCCTCCAAGCCGCTGTACAACAAGTTCAACTGCATGCACTGCAACGACCCGGCCTGCCTGTCGGCCTGTCTGGTGACGGCGTTCAGCAAGCGGGCGGACGGACCGGTGGTGTACGACGCCAGCCGCTGCATGGGCTGCCGATACTGCATGGTAGCTTGTCCCTTCGAGATCCCCACGTACGATTATGACATGCCGCTGACACCGCAGGTGCGCAAGTGCAACCTCTGCGCTCACCTGGTGCCGGAGAAGCAGCCCGCGCCGGCCTGCGTAACGATATGTCCGGAGGAGGTGATGATCTACGGGCCGAGAAAAGACCTGCTCGAGGAGGCCCACGAACGCATCCGGCGAGCGCCGGACGTGTACGTAGACCACGTATACGGCGAGCATGAGGGGGGCGGCACCTCGTGGCTGTATCTGTCGAACGTTCCCTTCGAGCAGGTCGGCTTCAAGTATTTCGACACCCAGGCGCCACCACGATTGCCGGAGAAGATCCAGCATGCCGAATTCAAGGGATTCGTCCTCCCCCTGGCTTGGTACGGCCTGCTGGGCACGATCATGTGGCTGACCAAACCCAACCCGGCAGAGCGGGCCTCGGAGCCGGAGCACTAGCCGAGTTCGGCCATGCCGCCGGGCACCCAGTGGCGGATCAGGAGTTGCACAAGTGAGCGAACATCACCAGCCTTTGCCTGTCGAGCGAAAGCTGTTCACGCCCGGCGTGTGGGTCCTCCTGGCCCTGACCTTCATCGGGGCGAGCGTGGCCGCGTACCGGTTCATCTTCGGACTCAGCGCGGTCACCAATCTGGACCAGCAGCACCCCTGGGGGCTCTGGATCGCCTTCGACGTGGCCACCGGCGTGGCCCTGGCCGCCGGCGGCTTCACGGCCTCAGCGCTGGCCCACATCTTCCATCGAGAGCACTACCACGCGATCGTGCGCCCGGCCTTGCTCACCGCCATGCTCGGCTACACCTTCGTGGGGCTGGGGTTGATGGTGGACCTGGGCCGCTATTACAACATCTGGCATCCGATGCTGCCGTCGATGTGGAGCGGACACTCCGTATTGTTCGAGGTCGGCATATGCGTGATGTGCTACCTCACGGTGCTCTATCTGGAATTCGCTCCGATCATCTGTGAGCGGCTCACCGACGACAGCCGCTGGCCGCGGCTGGGGCAGTTCGCCTGGTCCCTGCGCGGGTGGCTGGGCAAGATCATGCCGCTTCTGATCATCGCCGGCGTCGTGCTTTCGTGCATGCACCAGTCGTCGCTGGGCAACCTGATGGTGCTCGCGCCATCCAAGATGCACCCGCTCTGGTGGTCGCCGATTCTGTCGCTGCTCTTCCTGCTGTCCGCCATCGCGGTGGGCTTCCCCATGGTGATCTTCGAGGGGCTCTATTCGGCGTGGGCGTTGAAGCTCAAACCGGAGATGCACGTCCTTTCACCGCTGGCCCGCTACATTCCCGTGCTGCTGGGCTTCTATATAGCAGCAAAGCTGGGGGACATGGTCGTCCGCGGGACCTACGTTCACCTGGCCGAGGGCTCGGTCCAGAGCACGATGTTCATGGTCGAGATGCTCTTCGGCGTCTTCGTTCCGTTCTTCATGCTGTTGTCGGCACGGGTACGGAATGCGCCCAGGCTTCTGTTTGTAGCCTGCCTGCTGGTGGTGCTGGGCGTGGCCCTCAACCGAGTCAACGTGTTCCTGGTGGGCTTCCAGCCGGTTTATCCGGTGAAGAGCTACTTCCCCTCCCTCGGCGAGTTTGCGGTGACCATCGGGTTGATCTCGCTCTTGATGTTCTGTTACCGAGTCGTCGTGACCTACCTCCCTGTCATCAGCCACCCGGGTAAAGCGAGGACGACATGAACACATCGGCTGCGCCAGACGATGGTAGCCGGCACCCCGGCCGATTACTCGTAACCTTGGTCGCGTTGTGCGCGTGGACAGGCACCGTGGCCATGGGCCAGGAACCAACGACGCGCCCGGTCCACACTTCCGCGCCCGCGGCGGATTGCAGCATGTGCCACAGTTGTGCGGAACCCACCTCCGCGATGCCCTGCTTGCGGTCCTGCGGCCGCCCGGGCGAAGAGCAGATTGCCCGGGAATTCGCCCAGAAGGTCGGTCCGGACGTGGTTATCCTGGACGAGCTGGAAGACCTCTTCCTGCCGGTTCCGTTCGATCACAAAGGTCACGCGGAGATGGCGGAGATGACCAACGGCTGCAGGGTCTGCCACCATTATACGCCGGAGGGAATGACGCATCCGGCTTGCAAGAGCTGCCACGAGAAAGCGTTGGTGCGCGACGACATGCGCAAACCGGCCTTGAAAGGAGCCTACCACCGACAGTGCATGAGTTGCCACCGGGAGTGGGCCGGCAATGACAAATGCGCCTGGTGCCATCCTCCCAAGACCGGCTCGCGCGGCCCGAACCATACGGCTCAGCGGGCCCCGACGGTGCACGACATCCTGGGCACCATGCACCCTCCGATTCCGGAGCCGGATACGGAGATCTACCAGCCGAGCGTGAAACCGTCCGTGGGCACACACGTGATCTTCCGACACAAGGATCACATTCACCGGTTCGGGCTCAAGTGCGCTGAGTGTCATCAAGAAGACAACTGCGGCCGCTGTCATGAAGAAGGGCGCAAGCACGAGCAGCGCCGGCGGACCCTGGCCGATCATCATCGACCCTGCGATCGCTGTCATGCCGAGGACGTGGCGGAGGGCGGTCGCTGCAAGTACTGCCATTGGACGGAGGGGGAGCCCAGACCGCCGACGTTCGACCACGCGACCACCGGCTGGCCTCTGAGCCGATACCATCTGGACAAGAGCTGTCGGGGCTGCCACAAAACCGTCCCCTACCGCAAACTCGACCGGGACTGCAACAAGTGTCACGGGGGCTGGGACCCGGACACATTCGATCATGCGGTGACCGGTCAGGCTCTGAACGAAACGCACGCCGAGATCGACTGCGGCGATTGCCACGCGGGCAGGAAGTTCGATCGCCCGCCGACCTGCGAGGAATGCCACGATCCGGACGATGGCATCACCTTCCCGGCCAAACGCCCAGGGCCTGCTTTGGGCACCAAGAGTCCGGAATAGGGCTGCTCTCGCGGAGTACCCAAAATCGGGAGCCGTTTCGCTCCTGGATCGCCCCGGTGTCATCAGCCTGACGGCACCCGATGAGAACGGCGACGCCAGGAAACCGCTGATGGTCAAGACCTTTCAGCAACGTCGCTTCGTACCCTGGACGGAGCGCGAAGCGGATGCCGCCGAGACGCCCTGAGGGGCGGTCGCGGCGACGGGACCTCGGACTGGAAGCCTGATCGTTCGCCGACGTGCCTTGCACGGGGCGCCCGGGACGATGGGGCCGCTCTCGGGCAGGCCCGCGAAGCGCCGAACCACGAGCAGGGCCTCCGCCTCGGCGCCAACGTCGGGCCTGCTGGAGGATGTCTGAGCACTTTGCTGTACCTGGGCCGACCCGATCGTTGTGCGTGCGGGGCTATCCGTGAGGTCACTGGATGTGCTGGATCGGCTCCGGCAACGTTTGATCGGTGTCGTCTCCACTGCACGCGGTGTCAGGGAAGCGCGGCGCACGGTTCTCTTCGTGCGGTTGGCTGGATTAGAGGGACGCAGGGAAATTCGCGGAGCCCCGACATGGCATCCGGTTTGCCACATTGTGAGTCACTGGGTGAGCCCTGCCGCCATAGATGCGGTGATGCGGTCGGAGGGCTTTGGAACGTCGTTACGGCCGCAACTGGGAGCCCAGATGTGAGATATTCCCGCATCTTTTTCTCATTCCTGATAATGGCGGGCCTCAACCTTTGCGCGGTCGCGGTGGCCCAGGAAACGCAGCCGGCAAGCTGCCAGGATTGCCACGACGGTGAGCATGTCTTGAGGCCGCCCGGACCGCCGGCCATCCAGCTTGCCGCGTCGATCCACGCCGATCTGGACTGCTCGGACTGTCACCAGTCCATCTCCATGGAGACCCTGATCCCCGGGGCCGACAAGCCGCACGGGGAGACCGTCCAGCCCGTCGACTGCGGCGAGTGCCACACGGATGCCGCCGAGGAGTACAAGAAGCATGGTCGGCTCGCGGTTGGCAAGGATCCCGATCTGCCGAGTTGCTGGAATTGCCACGGGGCCCACGATATCCTGCCCACAACCGATACCCGCTCGCGCGTCCATCCCATCCACCTTCCCGCAACCTGCCGTACCTGTCACACCAACGTGGATTTGGTCAAGCGCCACAAGTGGTTGCGGGGCGAGCCGATCAAGCTCTATGAAAGCAGTGTGCACGGACAGGCCAGCAAGATGGGGGTGTACGTCTCGGCCACCTGCAACGATTGCCACTCTGCCATGGACCCCGACGGCATGCGGACCGCCCACCGCATCCTCTCCGCGGCCGATCCGGAATCGACCATCTATCACTTCAACATCCCCGACACCTGTGGGCAGTGCCACGAGCCCGTGACCAAGGACTACTGGGACGGCATCCATGGACAACTGGTCAAGCGCGGGGCCATCGATTCGCCCGTGTGCACCCACTGTCACGGTGAGCACGGGATCATCAAGTCCGATGATGCCCGATCCCCGGTCGGCGCCGCCCGCGTGGCCGAGGCGACCTGCGCGCCCTGCCACGAGTCCGAGGTGCTCAACGAGAAGTACGGCATTCCGGCCGGCCGACTGCGGTCCTACGTGGACAGCTATCACGGCCTCAAAGCCAAGGCCGGAGACGTCCACGTGGCCAACTGTGCCTCCTGCCACGGGACGCACCGCATCCTGCCGCACACGGATCCTTCATCCTCGATCAACGCCAACAACCTTCAGGCCACCTGTGGTACATGCCATCCCGGGATCACGACGGAGCTGGCCCAGGCGCCCATTCACGAGACGGCCACCGGCATCAAGACCGGCTGGCCTCACTTCGTCAGGATCTTCTATCTGTGGCTGATCGGTGTCACCATCGGTCTGATGCTGCTGCACAACATCGCCGACTGGGTCCGCCACGTGAAGATCATGCGGCGCAAGCCCTACGTCGTGCGCCTGACGGCCAATGAGACGCTCCAGCACTGGGTGCTCACCGTTTCATTCGTTGTCCTGGTGATCTCCGGCTTCTCTCTGCGCTTTTCGGAGGCCTGGTGGGTGCAACTGCTCTTTGGGTGGGGCGGAGGCGCGGGATTCGAGTTCCGGGGATTGGTGCATCGCATCGCCGCGGTGGTGTTCGCTTTCTGCTGCATCTGGCACCTGGTCTACCTGTTCGGCCACCGGGGGCGGCGGGCGTTGCGCGACATGATCCTGGCCAAGCGCGATTTCACGGACATCCGGGACAGCGCCCTGTTCTTCCTCGGCCTGCGAGCCGACAGGCCCCGCTTCGCCCGCTTCAGCTACACCGAGAAATGCGAGTATTGGGCACTCGTCTGGGGCGGTGTCATCATGTCCGTCACCGGAATCGTCCTCTGGTTCGACAACTTCTTCGTCGAACATTGGAACCTGCCCAAGGGTGTGTTGGACGTGATCCTGGTGGTTCACTACTACGAGGCCTGGCTGGCGACCCTGGCTATCGCGGTCTGGCACGGCTACTCGACCGTCTTCAGTCCCTCCGTCTACCCGATGAACCCGGCCTGGCTGGGCGGCAAGATGCCCAAGGACATGTACACCCACGAGCACCCCGACGGCCCCAGGTTGAAGTCCCGCGTACAGCGGGTCTTCGAGGAGGAGGAGGAAGAGGAAACGCCGCAGGCCGAGGTCGATTCGGCCCCAGCGACGCCCCCAAAGCCTTCTGCGAAGAAGTCCTGATACCAGCTCCGGGATGACTCTGCCGATTCCCGAGCCGCGGGCTTCAGCCCGCGCGGCCGCAGGAACGAGCTGGACGCCGCCGGGTGGCCCACCTCCTGCGGAGGTGGGGAAGCCGATGATCCTCAAACCCAGCGTCGGCTGGCATGGGTCCGCGTAGCGGACCCGTGCGACGTTCTACGCCTTCTCCGACGTATGGCATGCTCCACGCTCGCGCGGCCATGCGCCGGCTGCCACTGGCGGCTCGTCCGCCGGTGCTCTGCTTCACGGCTGCGTAGTCCAGGTCCGAGCCGCTGCCCAGCGAGGTGTAGTAGCCGTTCTGGACGCGGTACAGAGAGGTGGCCTGGCCTTTGGCCGAGGAGGTGATCTTGAGCAGGTATCCGTTGTTGGAGTCCTGGTAGCGGACCCAGAAGTACTGCGTGCCGACAGAGCTGATCGAGGCCTCGACCATGTAATCGTCGTCGCTGAAGTTCTCGACCAGGGCCTCGCCGCCGGAGGTGCTGGTGTCCACGTAGAGCCAGTTCGTAGGGTGCATCTTGATGCACCTTGCTGGCCAATAGCTGAAAGCTAACGGCTCATAGCTCATCGCCGATCCAGGTCCTGGCCAGCCCGCCGATCCGCGGGACCATGGGGTCCCGGGCCGACCCGTCGAAGACCGTAGGGTGCATCTTGATGCACCTCGCTGGCTGACGGCTGATAGCTGATGGCTGATAGCTGATGGCTGATAGCTCATTGACGTCGGTCTTGTCGGAGTAGAGCCCGCTCTGGCCGGTGCCCAGGTCGGCCGAGGAATCGTGCTCGATGGCGGCCGACGACTGGCCCACCACGCGGGCCTGAACGTTGCGCTGCTTGCGGAACACCTTGACGATGTAGGCCGTGTTGTCGCTGACGGTGCCGGCGGCGTCGTCCAGGGCCGCGCCCCAACTGCCGTCGGTGATCTGGTGCAGGGCGATCTTGCCGGCGTTGCGGTCCAGGACCACGGCGTAGAAGCTGTCATCGCCGTCGTGGGCGAAGACCAGGCCGGCCTTGTTCGTCGACGAGCTGGCAGGGAAGGTGACCTCGAAGCTGTAGTTGACGATGTCCACGTCGGCGTCGGCCAGCCCTGGACAGACGCCCAAGAACCATCCTGACAACCTTCAATCCACCTTCGACCCGCCCAGGCGGTCTTCACCATGATCGAGCGTCGCCTGGGATCGGCCCTGGGCGCCCGGAGCCACGGGAGCCAAACCCGCGCGCTCACCCTCAAGGCCATCACCCACAACATCCTGATTGTCTTACGCGCATTCAGGGTTTTCTACAGAGCAACGCCGACCGGTTTCCTGGGAAATTGAAAGGTCCACCGGACGGTTATATTACTTTCAATTTCCTAACTGCCAAAATCTCCGATCCACACGACGCCCACTAAGACTACTGTCTGGCATGATTCACGTTCAGGCTGGAGTACGCTTAAACACCACTGGCCTGGCGAAAGCGTTGCCTCGCGATCGACGCGCCAGTGGCCATCACTCTCGGCGACTGGGCTCATGAACGGCTCGCGGCCTTGGACAGAGAAGCGGACTCTACATGCACCCTCCCATACGTCTGTGGCCTCGACAAGATACGCCACACCACCTTGGCCAGAGACATGCACTGCGGTCCATGTAGAACCTCCCACCCGCACGGTAGCGTGCGGCAGCTTAACCGTCGAAGCACCCCGCACCCGTCGAGCATTCTCCAGCATCCGAGCCGCTTGAGCTTCTCCGAGCACCACGCGACCATGCGCCGGCACGTCGCCAGACGGCAAACAGAGGAAGCCAATCAGCTCTCTAAGTGCGGCCCGCGACTCCAAGCGCATCACCATTGCAGCTGACTGGACTACTTCCCCAGACCACAGCTCTTGGTCCTGGCCTCGGGGAGGCTCCTCCATATGCACGAACGTCCTTTCAACCCACGATGGCAGGTTGTGCTCAGCGCCCGAGACCTGTTCAAAGTCAACCGTTCTAGTCTCATCCACACATGCCGCGTGCAGGAAGAGGAGCGGAACGAACATGAGGACTTTCACCATAACGTACTCCTTCTTTCAGCCAACGCAACCATCGAGATCACCAACGCGTGAAGGGTAGCCTGATCCTACGTGAAGAGTGCGAACCCGGATATTACACGCTACCATCTGTGGTGGAGTCCGCAAAGCAAGGGGCTACGGATATCCACCGCGTCCACCGGATGAATAACCTGTAATCCTACCATAGGCAGAAACTATCTGGATTGTAATAGCACGCCACCGTGACCGAGTAGTCGCAATCATAACCTCCGGTATCATTGGGTATGCACTCGATGTAATCGGTATTCATCGGACCACAATAGTGAAACTTCTTGCAGCGCCAACAGTTGCGGCACGTCCATTCCACCGGAATGATGACCGGGTCGCCGCCTGTAGGACCCGGATCCCATTGGATTGTGCCATAACAGGTGTGCGATTCCCCTGAAGCATCACGGTGCGCGCACGGATTCGCTCCCACGTAGGCATATAGGCTCAGGCCTTCTGGATAATGCTGTCGCGGAAGCACACGCTCCTTGAAAACGAGATTCCCTGTCTCATCGGTGGCTCCGTTTCTCTGTCGCAACCCGTGTGCGTCCATCTGCATGAACCGTTTGAGTTGCGGCGCGTACTGCCTCGCCCGGTTGTTGTAGCTCCCGATCTCGACGTCTAGGATGAGCCCCTGGTGCGCCCGGGTGTTTCCGATTCCGCTGAAGGCCCTGCCGGGCTGGCGGTAGGTGGTGGACGAGGTCAGGGTGCCCAGCGTGGTGGCATCGTCGCTGTCCACGTCGCCGTCGAAGTCGAAGTCGTAGACCCGGCAGGCGCCGCTGGGCCCGCTGCCCCAGCACGTATCACCCGTGCCGAAGCTGCCGTTGGAGTTGGTGTCGGCCTCTTCCAGCGTGACGTAGCCGTCGCCGTCGTAGTCGCCGAAGTAGGTCTCCTGGTCCACCGTCACGATGCCGTACGGCGTGTAGTAGTTGTGCTCCAGGACCTGGCCGGCGAAGTCGGTGAGGGCGACAACATTCCAGTTGGCGTCCTGATGCACGAAGGCCAGGCCGAAGGCATTAAGGGGGTCAGGCTTACTTATCCTTGCCATCGCTGCCTCGCTTCGGGCGCCCGCGTGCCGTGATAGACCTGTCGGACCACGTTCTCGGATCCGTGACCTCCCCCAAATCATCTGCCATTGTTCACCACACCAGTATGACCCGACCCCCTCCTGCTGTCCACATCTGCCCACCACCCGCCCAACCCACCTCACGCGCCGTCAACACCATCCCGCCACGAACTGCTTTCCCAGCCCTCCGCGACCTGCCCGGCGACCGTCCCGCCTTTGCCGTGTTCCACTCGCCTTCCGTCTGGCCCCAATCGGCGCCAATCTGCAAAATCCGCGCACCATCCGCCGTTCTCCATTCGCCATTCGCCATTCCCCAATTCTCGATCTTTCGCCTCTCTTGGCGTTCTTGGCTTCCTTGGCGTTCTTCGTCGCCGTGCAGTTGTGGGTCTGTTGGCGCCCTTGGCGACTTGGCGGTTCAGTTGTCGTCCCTTCTGTTTGGACTCGGGTCTCTCTCTGCGGGCTCAGCCCCCTCTGCGGTGAATCGTCGTTGCCGTTCCCAACCTCCAATCTTCCGCCTCTCTTGGCGTTCTTGGCTTCCTTGGCGTTCTTCGTTGCCGTGCAGTTGTAGGTCTGTTGGCGGTCTTGGCGACTTGGCGGTTCAGCGTTTTTCCGTCCCGCGTCCCGAACAAAAAAATCGCGGTTCTTGACCCCGCCAGCCGCGTTTTCCGCAAATCCGACCCCCTGAAGGTGATCGGGCGCCAAGTTATGGGGGTAGAGGAACGCACCCCTCAGGCGCGGATGCGCGTAGCCGACGCCACCGGAGGCCGACAGTCCAAGGGCCACGGGCACGAGACGCGCACGGGCTAGCACTCGCCGGGAACGCCGGCGCCCGATCCAAAGGAGGTGACACGGACGAATCCGTCCCATGACACAATTCAACCGCGACCTCCGCGGGGGCCGGCTCAACGACCCGCGCTTCGGCCGGCGCATGAAGCGGCGGACGGCCGGTTCGAGGCCCGTGCAGTTGGTGCTTTTTTGAGTGATGGGAATGACAGGCCGGCGGCCTCAGGTGACGATCGCTACAGCAATGATCAGGTACGTGGCGCCGCTGATCACGTCGTTCAGGGAGGTGACCAGCGGACCGGAGGCGATGGCCGGGTCCACGCCCAGCCGGCGGAACAGGAACGGAAGGATGATGCCGAGTGACCCGGCGATGAGGATGGCCACGGTCATGCCGAGCCCCACCGCCCGGGCGATGGCCGAGGCGTTCACGCCACCGGCCACGATGCCGAGTGATCTGAGGAGCGGGACGCCGAGCGCGGTGATCGTTGCGGCGAACGCCCCGCAGGCCGGCGCCATGATGAGAGCGATTACGCCCTCCCGCTGGAAGGCGAGTCCGATCCGCGTGCCGGCCAGATCGCCGGTGGCGATGCCGCGGACGATGACGGTCGATATCTGGACTCCGCTGTTGCCGCTCATGGCGGCCACCATGGGAATGAAGGCGAGGATGGCACCAAAGACGCCCGCGGGCAAGTGGGACTGGCTATAGGCGATGATGGTCGCACTGACCATCATGATGAGCATGCAGGGCAGGAGCCAGGTCAACCGGATGACGGCGGCGCGGGCGGATGAGGCGGTCTCGGCCTCGGCCAGGTCGGTGCCGGCCATGCGGTAGAGGTCCTCGGCCGCCTCCTCTTCAGCTACGTCCATGATGTCGTCGGCGGTGATCCGGCCTTTGAGCCGGTTCTCCGCGTCCACCACCGGCATCACCGACAGGTCGTACTTGCGGAAGACGCGGACGACTTCCTCCTGATCCTCGTCGGCCCGCACGGAGATCGGCTCGGGATCGCAGATGTCGGCCAGCCGGGTTTCCTTCGCGTTCGTGACCAGCCGACGCAGCGGCACGGTGCCCATCAGGCGCATTTTGCCGTCGATCACGAAAATCTCGTTGAGGTGCTCATCGAGAGAGGCGGCCCGAACGTGACGAATGCTCTCACCGACCGTCGTATCGCCGGTCAGGGCGATCAGGTCGGGCGTCATGATGCCGCCGGCCGACTCCTCGTCGTACTCCAGCAGCTTCTCGATCTTGGCGGCCTGCTCGTCGGAAACGCGATCGAGAACCTCCTCGACGCGTTCCTCCGGCAGGTCGCCGATGAGGTCGGCCGCGTCGTCGGGCGGCAGCTCCGCCACGATCTCGGTCAGCTTGCGGTCGTCCAGGTCTTCGACGACCTCGCCGAGGTCGGCCTCGTCCTGCAGAGCGATGATCTCGGCCGCGGACCGCGGTGGCAGGGCGAAGATGATCCGGGATCGCTCCTCGTCGTCGAGCAGCTCGAAGACTTCGGCGATGTCCTCGGGTCGCCCCTCGACGAGTGCACGCTGGAGCGGCTCGTCCTCGGGGGACTCGAGGAGCCCTCGGATACGATCCAGAAGCTGTTGGATCTCGTCCTGCATGGGTGAATCCCGCCGCCGGCCCCCTGTGGACCGAATCCGGGATTATGGCCCGGCGACGGCCGAAAGCAAATTGCGGTGCGGGAATTGAGAAGTGTCAGGGAAGCAGTCAGAATCCCGGAGTTGCGCGGATACGGCGCTTCGCGGTGCGTCTGGCGCCGCCGGGGCGCTGTGGTGATCGGTCAAGGGAGGTGCTGCCATGGCCATTCGGGTTCTTGATGCTGACGAGGCTTGTCTGGAGGCGCTGGGCGGGCGGACCGTGGCCATCATCGGTTACGGCAACCAGGGCAGGGCCCACGCGCTGAACCTGCGCGACTCCGGGGTGGCCGTGGTTGTGGGACAGCGGGCCGGTGGGGGGTTCGAGCGGGCGTTGGCCGACGGGTTCGAGCCGGTGGCGGTGGATGAGGCCGCTCGGTCTGCGGACCTGGTCGTGGTCTGCCTGCCGGACGAGACGGCCGCGGCGGTGTACGGCGAGCACATCGGCCCGGTGTTGTCGGCCGGCAAGGCGCTGGGGTTCGTCCACGGGTTCAACATCCGGTTCGGGTTTATCACGCCGCCGCCGGAGGTGGACGTGGTTATGGTGGCCCCCAAAGGGCCTGGGATGTTGTTGCGCTCTCTGTATGTTGCGGGCAAGGGTCTGCCGGCCCTGTTGGCCGTCGAGCGCGACGCCTCGGGATCGGCGCAGCAGACGGCGCTGGGCTGGGCGGCGGGGATCGGCGCGGCCCGGGCGGCGGTGGTGGAAACGACGTTTGCGGTGGAGACAGAGACGGATCTGTTCGGCGAGCAGGCCGTTCTCTGCGGCGGGGTGACGGCGCTGTGCAAGGCCGCGTTCGACACGCTGGTCGAAGCCGGGTACGAGCCCGAGTTCGCCTATCTCGAATGCGTGCACGAGTTGAAGCAGGTCGTGGACCTGATGTACGAGTCGGGTCTGACGGCGATGCGGGACCGCGTGTCGAACACGGCCGAGTACGGCGACATGACCCGCGGCCCACGGCTGATCGACGACGTAGTGCGGGGGCGCATGAGAGAGATTCTGGGCGAGGTCCGCAACGGGGAGTTCGCGCGGGAGTGGATGGGCGAGTGCCGCGGGGGGTTGAAGCGGTTCCGGCAGCTTCATGAGGCCGATGCGGAGAGTGCGTTCGAGCGTGCCGGGCGCAGTGTTCGCCAGCTAATGCCTTGGCTGGGGGGCGGGGCCGAGTGATGCCGGCTACAGTTTGATCTTGCGGATCAGATGTTTGGCGGGCGGGTTTTTCATCGCCGCACGGACGCACGACCTGCCGTCGAAGGCCCGCAACGTCCCGGACATGGCCCCCAGTCAAGTTGACCTTGGGCGTCGGGCCACCTTGGGGGCGATCCCAAGCCGACTCAGGAGCGGGCCCGGGCCAACTTGGGCACGATCCCGACCCAGTCCGGGGGAAATCCTGCTCAACCAGACGGACGTTTGGGGGGTACAATAATAGAGCGGAAGCCGTGGTCGCGGCGGTCAACCGCACGAACCTATCGGAGGCGTTTCTTGCGAAGGAGTATTTGGACATGAATCTCAGGAGCAAGGTAATCCGTCTTATGGGCATTCTGGTGCTTCTGTGTGCCGGTTTGGGCTACGCACGGAGTCCAAGGGCAGGACCTCCTGGCCAGGATGCCGAGCACGGCGAACAGGTGGGCGAACCCTCTGAGCAAGCCGGCGCTCAACCTGGTGGATCCTCATCGTCCGCTGAGCCGCCGCGGGACGATGGCGCGACGTTGGGCGACGCCCGCATCGCTCCGGAGGTTTACACTGAGCTTGAAAGCTCATCCGATGGTACAGCTTACGTGGTTATAACGCTGAACCCGCACGCTGAAGAGGCGCCCAAGCCGGACCAAGTAAAGGCCGGGGTCAAGAACGTCCAGGACAAGGTACTGGCGAAAATGCTGCCGGCCGGATTCGATCTCGTGCATCGATTCGAGTCCGCCGGGCTGCTGGTCGGGCGTGTCGATGCTGCCGGGCTGGAAATACTCAAGACTCGGCGCGATGTTGTTGCAGTCGTACCAAGTAGGATCGAATCTGACGTCTTTGCAGAGCTTCACAGTCGGCCGGGCAATACAGTCCGCGTTGTCGTGCGCCTGACGGGCGTGGATCAGGAGGCGCCCACGCTGGAGCAAAGAAGGGCGTTGGTGAAGGAAGTTCAGGATAGGGTCCTGGACACACTGGCACCGGGCGAATTCAAGATCGGATATCGGAACTCAATCATCACCTACCTAACCGGCCAGATCAATGCCAGCGGCTTGGCCAAGCTAGCGATGCACCCGGATGTCGTGTCTGTGCGAGTCCCTCGTGCTAGGGGAAGCGTGCAGTTGAATGAAAGCGTCCCCTTTATTAGGGCTGACCAAGTACACAACCTCGGGTACACCGGTGCGGGCGTGACCATCGCAGTTTTGGACTCAGGTGTCGATTGCAGTCACCCCGACGTTTCAGGGAGCTGTGTGGATGGCGGTGCGACTTTCCTCGGAGGGCAGTTTGGGGGTGGCGCCGAAGATGATTACGGGCATGGCACCTACATGGCAGCAATCATCACCGCCGAAAACGGCGTAGCTCCTGATGCTAAGATTCTTCCGGTCAAGATCTCTAATTCAGATGGGATTTACGAGACAATGGATCTTGTCCATGGCATCGACCATGTCGTGCGCACAAAGGACGCGCATCCAAATCTGCGCGCGATTAACCTGAGCATTAGCAGCTTCACGTTGTACGACGCCTGCCCTCCCTGCGACTCTGTAGACTCGGAGACTCAGGCCGAGGCACAGGCAGTTGCTGCTGCCGCCTCTGCCGGAATCGTCGTGCTAGCTTGCTCGAGCAATGAGGGCGACTGCGGGCAGATATCATCTCCGGCGTGCGTAAGTTCTGCCGTTGCAGTCGTGGGAGTATACGACCAGACCATTCCGTTTCCAGGTGTAGATTACGGTACATGCCAGGACGTGGCACCTCAGCCGCACCTGGTGATGTGTATATCAAACCGCACCACGATTGATTGCGATCAGCTTGGCGCCCCGGGCTTCGACATTGTAATCGATCAACCGCCGCCCGGCATACCCACGTGGGGCACGTCCCAGGCTACCGCCCATGCCTCGGGCGTCGCCGCCTTGATGATTGAGAAGGCCGGGTGTCCGGGCCTTTCGCCGGACGAAATCGCCCAGATTATGGACTTAACCGGGACGGAGTTGACCATCGCGGGCATCTCCTGTCCCGGCTACGAGGTGCCCAGGAGCATTGACGCCCTTGACGCGATCAACTTCTTCAGCGTGTCGTGCTCAGCCGTTGGGCATCCTGCCTGCAATGCTGATGTGACCATTATGGACTTCCGCATCTTCATAGAGTGTATGCAAGGCCCCGGTGTGCCGATCCTGCCCGGGTCGTGCACCTGCGTGGACTACCCAGAAGGACGGCGGCAGGTCGCCGACGGGGACGTGGACCTGAGAGACTTCGCGGCGTTTCAACGGGACTTCACCAGTTGGACGGATGGCGCCTGTTGCCATGCGGACGGCAGTTGTACCGACGGGCCCCCACCGGAGTGCTTCGCAAGCAACGGTCTGTATCAGGGAAACGGAACGACGTGTGCGACGGTGGAGTGTCCGGTGCCTAACTGGGGGGCCTGCTGCCAGGCTGGCGGAAGTTGTGCAGAAGACACGGTGGAGGACTGCATCTGGGGCGAGGGGCTTTATCTGGGAGACGGCACTTGGTGCGCGTCGGTCGATTGCCCGACGGTCGCCTATCAGAACTTCGTCCTCAACCCGAGCAGCCCGACGTACGCCTCCTGCGGCAGCGGGTTGGCCCTTGCTGATGACCTGACGCTGGCTGCCGGCAGCCCCAACGGGCTGGTCTACTATGATCTTACCGTTTACGGCGGCGGGGTGGGGTCGGGGACCTTCGACGCGACGGTGAGCTTACACACCGGTTGGCCGCCGACCGGCGGCAACCAGATCGGCGACACGGGATTCACCTGGACCGACTTGCCGGACGGACCGGGCCCGGTCCACCTTCATGCGGTCCTGGACCCACCGGTAACGATCCCGGACACGGTCTGGATGCAGGCCGAGTTCTCGGATCAGAATGCCGGCTGGTTCATCGGCGGCACGCCCGAAATCGGTTCGACGCAGGACTACTTCGGGCGGTACGTCCCGCCGTGGACCCTGTACTGGTGGCAGGGTGATCCGTACGCCGGTTTGTGGGCCACGCTCGGCTGTGTCGAGCCGTAACGCGCACCGCTGCCATTCCGACGGAACAGACACGGAAGGCACGATTCCCTGAACTTCTACCAGCTGGGCCAAGTCTTATGGCGTTCACAGTACGCCCTCACTAGCAACTGAAGCTGGTGGCAAAAGGCTGGTCGGCTGAAGCCGACCACCATGGGCCTGGGGAATGGCGAGTTGCGAGCGGCGAGTGGGGAATAGTGAGTAGCAGGTGGGGGTCACTTCCTCATCCCGAGAATCGGGACGGTACTGAAATGAACGCACTGGCAGGCGAGCTGCCAGTGGCACCCGGCGGGACTGACAAACAGGTGTGGGTCGGGGCCGCTTCCTCACGGGCGCGGCTCGGAAGGTCGGTCGCGGTACTGAAATCAACACACTGGCAGGCGAGCTGCCAGTGGCACCCAGCGGGACTGACAAATGGGTGCGGGTCGGGTCCGCTTCCTCACGGGCGCGGCTCGGAAAGTCGGTCGCGGTACTGAAACGGGGGGGCTGCTATTTGGTTCGGCGGGGTTTGCGTTTGGCGCGTCGTTGGTCCGGCTTCCATTCGCGCAGAATGTTGTCGGCAATCGGGAACTTGTACAGGCCGGGATCGCTGACCCAGCCGGGCAAGACGACCGGCGGCAGCGGATGGTCCTGCAGGCGGTTCTTCATCGAACTGATCCGGCGGCGCCCCTTGTAGGACCCGCGCGACCACCGCTGGGAGAGATATCCCACCACGTCCCGTTCGAGACGCTCGATGTCGCGCGGACGGCAGCAGGCGGCATACCTGTTTCCCTGCCCACAGGGACACGGCGCGTCGGGGGCGAACCGCCCCAGCCGGAGGTAGTGCTTCTTCAGCTCCGGGCCGGACATCCGGCGCAGGGCCTTGCCGACCAGCCAGGCCAGCAGAAGCCCCGCCGGCAGGCCGACCACCAATCCCCGCGTCCAGCCCGTAATGACTGCCATGAGCCCGAGCGGGCCTACCGACGCCAGTGTCACCGTCATCACGCGAAGCTCTCGGTCCGCTTGGGGTCACTGTCGCACGGGCGTTTGGGGCTACGCGCTACGGCTGTCGCCTCGGGCACCCGATCGTACTTCGCCCACGGCGAACCATGATGATCGTTCCCCCGGTAGCCAGCAAGAGGGCCAGGGCGATCATCTTCGATGTGGAGAGGGTGGGAACGGCAGCTTCGCACTCGTCCGGGAGACCGTTGCTGTTGTAGTCGTGGCTGGCGCCGACGGCGAGGTCGCAGGCGTCGTTGAGGCCGTTGGCGTTGCAGTCAGGAGGGCCGAAGAAACGGTAGACGTACGCGGACCCCGACCCGCCGCCCACGTCGTCGTCCCCATGGGCCCCGATCAGGGCGTAGTCCCCGTCGAGTGCCACGGAGACACCGAAGTGGTCGCTCTGGGCGATGTTACTGGAGAGGATCTTGGCCGTTGCCACCCAAGTGTCGTCGCCGGGGTTGTTCGGTGTGCCGCCGTCGTGCCGCTGAAACAGATACGCTGAGCCCGACGACTCCCCGACGTCGTCGTTGAACAACGCGCCAACCAGGGCGAAGTCCGCGTCGATCGACAGGCGGAAGCCGAACCAGTCGTATTCGGCAGCGTCGGCGGAGGTCAGCTTGGCCTGCTGGCCCCAGGTATCGTCGCTGAGGTCGGCCGGAGTGCCTGCGTCGTGGTGATGGAAGACGTAGGCCGCTCCTGCGCGGGTGCCCATTTCGCCGTCCCACACGGCGCCGATGAGCGCGTGGTCTCCGTCGGCCGAAAGGGAACTTCCGAAGTGGTCGGACAGATCCGGGTCCTTTGTGACGAGCACGGCGTGCTCGATCCAGGTGTCGTCGCCGGGGTCGGAGGGCGTGCCGTTATCGTCCCGCCGGAAGGCGTGCACCTGTCCGCCGGGGTTGTGCTCGGGTGACCCCGCCAGGAACCAGTCGCCACTGATGGCGACCGATGCTCCCAGGTCGGCACCGCGCCAGGCGTTCTGGGCGAAGAGTTTGGCCGCCTGGACCCAGGTATCGTCGCTCGGGTCTTCGGGCGTTCCTGGATCGTCTCGCCGGAAGACGAAGGCTGCGCCCACGTCGCACGACGGGTCGCTGGGGCAGGCGTGGTCGTCGCCGATGGCTCCCACCAGGGCGTAGTCCTGGCTGATGGCGACGGATTTGCCGAACTGGTCGTCCGCATCGCCGAAGCTCGGCACCAGCTTGGCGTGCTGGACCCAGGTGTCGTCGCCGGGGTCGTTGGGCGTGCCTGCGTTGTCGCGGCGGAAGAGATAGGCCGCACCGGGATCATCTCGCTCGTCTGTGTCCGTCGGGGCTCCGATCAGAGCGAAATCATCGCTGACCGCTACGGTGACCCCGAACTCGTCGTACTCGTCTGCGTCGGCGGGCGAGAGCCTCGCCTGCTGGATCCAGACATCGTCGGTGGGGTCCGCCGGTGTGCCGCTGTCGTCGCGCCGGAAGACGTAGGCCGATCCGGCGGCCTCTCCCGCCTGGTCGTCGAAGGGCGCCCCCACGACGGCATACTGCCCGGACACGGAAACGGCGTACCCGAGGTTGTCACCCGAGTCACCGTCGGCGGCGTTGAGTTTGCACACTTCGCATTGGGCCGTCGCCTGGTCCACACCGATCACCAACAACGCTCCACCTATGGCGAGTAACGTGACGACGTGACCTCGGCCGGGCATGACATCCCCCTCCGCGGCCCGGGAAACGCGCCCGCCGGGCCGGGCCGCAGCCGGCTCCGGATGCTCCGATTCCCAGGTACCTCTTTGATATCAGGATAACAACATGGCCGGGGCGGTTCCAGGCGGGCAGGTCGGCGGATGCGGGTCTGCGCGGTTTCGCGGGGTCCTACTGACTGCCGCTCAATCGACTCAAGCGGATGATCAGGGCGTCGAGGCACAGCTTGAGGTTCACGTTGGCGTCGAGTTGACTTTCGGACTCGGTGAGCTGTCGGATCATCTCGATCAGCCGCTCCGGCGTGGTCTTGCCGGCGGCCGCGGTGATCTTCCTGGCGTAGGCGACGTTGGCGGTCAGGCCCTTCGAGGCGACACAGGCGTGAAGCACGTCGCGGTACCAGGTGGCGGCCAGTGAAAGGAGGGTCTTGAGCCCGCGGCGCACCGACTCGGTCTCGGTGATCTCCGGCTCGCGCTCGGCGAATCTGGTGGCCAGGGCCCGAGCCTGCTGGTCAAGCCGGCTGACCGAATGGGCCACCGGCTTGGCGGGCAATCCCTGCAAAGTCTCGATGAGCCGGTCGTTCTGCTCGTCGAGTTGGTCCGCGGCGTGTTGCAGGGCCAGCCCGAGGCTGCCCTGGGCGAACCGGGCGCACAGGCGGGCCCGTTCGGGCGACACGTCGGGCTGCAGCTCGACCAGCCTGGCCACGATGAACTCGTCGGGCAGCGGCCCGAACGGCGCCAGGCAGCAGCGGGATCGAATGGTCGGCAGCATGCGGTCCAGTGCCGACACCAGCAGGATCAGGAAGGTGGTGACCGGCGGCTCCTCGAGCGTCTTGAGCAGGGCGTTCTGGGCCTGCGGTGTGATCCGGTCGGCCTCGCGGACGATGAACACTTTTGCCCGCCCTCGGGCGGGTTTGGCTCCGACCTTGTCGATGACGAACTGGCGGACCACGTCCACACCCAGGTCGCGGCCCTTGCGCTTCCGCACCGTCGGGTCGTCGTGGTACTTGATGAGCTGCCGGTAGATCAGGTGCAGGTCGGGGTGCGTCCCGGCCCTGGCGGTGTCACAGTCATGACACTTTCCGCAGGCGTGCAGTTGGGGCTGCCCGTCGGGCGTCTCGACCCGCTGCGGCTGATGACACAGCAGGACGCCGGTCAGGGCCCGGGCGAAGGTTTCCTTGCCCACGCCGTCGGGTCCGTGAAAGATGTAGGCGTGTGGGACCCGGTCGGAGAACAGGGCCCGCTGCACCAGGGCGGCGGCCCGGTCCTGATGTTCGACGTCAAAGATCGGCACCGGCCAGCGCCTCCAGAACCTTGGCGTGCACGGCCTCGCTGTCGGCACGCCCGTCAATCACCACTACCGGACGGGGATACACCTTGCCGAGCTGCAGGAAGATCTCGCGCACCTTGCGGTGGAACTCGATCGGTCGGGCCTCCATGGCGTCGGGCTGGGCGCCGTCGAACAACTTCGGCTGCCCGGCGTACTTCCTGCGGTGCTTTCCGACGTGGTGTGTTTTGCGCCCCGTGCGGGCGAAGCCCGTCTCGACGTCCACGTTCAGGATCACCGTCAGGTGGGGCCAGCAGTCACCGATCGCATAGGGCGCCACCTCGATGACCCGTCGGATGTCGTAGCCCTGAGCCCCCTGATAGGCGCAAGTGGCCGAGACGAAACGGTCGCAGAGAACGGTCCTGCCCTTGGCGATCGCCGGCTCGACGACCTGCCCGACAAGCTGGGCGCGCGAGGCCATGAACAACAGCGTCTCGCAACGGACGTCCATTTCGCTGAGATCGTAATCCAGCAGAACGCTGCGGATGCGATCGCCGATGTGCGTGCCGCCCGGGTCCTTGCCGCGGACCACGCGACCGCCCCCCTCGGCCAATGCCTTCTCCAGCATCCGTATTTGGGTGCCCTTACCGCACCCGTCCGGACCGTCAAAGACGATGAACTTACCGGCCAGCTTCCGGGCGAGTTGAGGCGCGTCCGTGTTCACGATGGCTCCCGTGGGTCGAGACCGCTTCTTTCAGGAGAACCGGAGGTGGGCGTCGTGTGATTGCCGGCGGCCCGGCTCCGTGCGAACACTTCGGCCGCGTTGTAACTCGAGCGGACGAACGGCCCACAGGCTGCGCTGACAAAGCCGAGGTCGTCGGCCACGCGGGCCAGCCTGTCGAACTCCCGCGGGTGGTAAAACCGGGCCACCGGCGTGTGCCCGGGCGTCGGCTGGAGGTATTGCCCGACGGTCAGCACGTCGCAGTCGACCTGGCGCAAATCCTCGAACGTACGGGTGATTTCGTCTTCGGTCTCGCCCAGGCCGATCATCAGGCCTGATTTGGTCAGCATGTCGGGCGACAGCAGCTTGACGATCCGCAGCACGTCCAGCGAACGGCGATACCTGGCCTGCGGCCGGACGATCGGCGTCAGCCGCTCGACGGTCTCGATGTTGTGGTTGTAGATGTCCGGTGCGGCGTCGCACACCGCGGCGATGCAGTCGGGCCGGGCGTGGAAGTCGGCCGGCAGGACTTCGACGGTGGCCTGGGGACGGGTCTGCCCGATCCGCCTGACGCACGCTGCGAAGTGGCCGGCGCCCTCGTCGGGCAGGTCGTCGCGGGCGACCGCAGTGATGACCACGTGCCGCAGGCCGAGCCTGGCCACGGCCTGGGCCAGTCGCTGCGGCTCGTCTTCCGCCGGCGGGTCGGGGCGGGCCGTCGAGACGGCACAGTACTGACACCGCCGCGTACAGCGGTCGCCCAGGATCATGAAGGTGGCGGTTTTGGCCGACCAGCACTCCGAGAGGTTGGGGCAGCGGGCCTCCTGGCAGACGGTGGCCACGCCGCTGTCGGCCACGGTCCGCTTGGTCAGGGCGAAAGTCCGCCCGGCCGGCAGGGGGCGTTTCAGCCAGGGAGGCAGCCGGCGCCGGGTTTGGGCCCTTGAGGTTTCAGGCGGCGATAGGATCGGCAGGTTCAACATCTCAACCGGCGGCGGCGCGTCCGGACAAAACGCAGTGCGGTACAACGGGCTAGATCATAGGTGGGCTCCGGCGGTCGTCAAGCCAGGTTGGTGGTTGACGCCCCGGTGGGTCATGCCGTACAGTTTGAGCAGCGCCGGTGCACTTCGAGCGGAGGCGTCGGGTCAGATGGGCGTCAAGATCAGCAAGATCCTCTATCCCACGGATTTTTCGGAGATGTCGCTCCACGCGCTGACCTACGCGCGTGAACTGACCACGACGTTCGATGCCCATCTGCATTGCATCCACGTGGTGGACGAGGCGTTTCAATACTGGACGGCGATGGGACCCGAGAGCGTGCCGGTGGGCGTGGCGGTCGAGGACCTGATGAGCATGGCCGAGGCCCACATGCAGCGCTTCGCCGATGAGCATCTGGTCGGACTCAAATACGTGCCGGTGACCAAGGTGCTGGTGGGGCGCCCGTTCCGCGAGATCATCGCCTATGCTCGTGACAACACCGTCGACCTGATCGTGCTGGCCACGCACGGGCGCGGCGGGCTCTCGTGGGTCCTGGTGGGCAGCACGGCCGAGAAGGTCGTTCGCAAGGCCCCTTGCCCGGTGCTGACCGTTCGCAGCCCGGAGCACGAGTTCGTCATGCCCTGACCGGCTCGGCGAACTCGACACGACTGTTTCTGAAACAGGTAGATCATGCCCTACATTGATCCAGCGGAATGCAAGCGGCGCGTGCGGTCCACGGCGCTCTGGGCGGGCCTGGCCGCCGTGATCATGCTCTTCTTCGGATACCGTGGGGGCTGGGAGCTTCCTGAAGCCAACCCCATGCGGGCCGGGTCGATGCTCTTCGTCTACACCCTCAAGATCGGCGGCTGGGTCATGCTGGTCGAGGCGCTGTTGCTGTGGACCGGAATACGGGCCGCCCTGGTGTGCGACGGCGTGGTGACCACCCTGATCGGCATGCTGCTGGTCCTGGGCGGGCTGCTCATGACCCCGGGCAGCCTGTGGCAGGCCCTTCTGTTTATCGTCTTCGGGCTGCTGTTCATCAGTTCCGGGTTGCGGAGCTGGCGCGAGGGTCGGGCGTTGTTCGAGACATCCGCACCGGCCCCGGCCGGTGATGGTCTGCCGCCGGCCGATGCCGCGGCGACCGAAGCGGCCGCCGGCGGTGCAGACTCCCAACCGGAGGCTTCCGAAGGCCACCTCTCGCAGTTCGCCGACGAGAAGAGACCCGCGGACGAGCGCTGACCGGACACCGCCCACCCCGGCCGCCTGCCTGCGGGTCGTTCCTGTCCCGGCTCGTCGCCGGCGCCCGTGTCGCCCCGTGCACGATCGTGTGCCCCCACCTAGAATGGTCGTCGCCATGACCGAAGCTGCCGGCCCCGGAATCGACCCCCAGGACCGCTATTCGCGGCAGATGCTCTACGAGCGTATAGGCCTCGAAGGGCAGCGCAGGCTGGGCGCTTCGCGGGTCGTGCTGGTGGGTTGTGGGGCGTTGGGCAGCATGATCGCCGACACGCTGGTTCGGGCGGGCGTGGGACACCTGCGCATCTGCGACCGTGACTTCGTGGAACTCGACAACCTCCAGCGGCAGGTTCTCTTCGACGAGGACGACGTAAGGGCCAATCTGCCCAAAGCGGAGGCCGCCCGACGCAAGCTGCGGCGCATCAACAGTCAGGTATCCCTCGAGGTGGTGGTGAGCGACGTCAACCACACCAACGTCGAGCGGCACGTCGAGGGGGCCGATCTGTTGCTCGACGGGACGGACAACTTCGAGACGCGCTATCTGATCAATGACCTGGCGGTGAGGGACTCGATTCCGTGGGTGTACGGCGCAGTGATCGGGGCCACCGGGCTTTGTCTGCCGATTGTGCCGGGCGAGACGCCTTGCCTGCGCTGCGTCTTCGAGTCGCCTCCGCCCCCCGAGATGACGCCGACCTGCGACACGGTGGGAGTCCTGGCTCCGGCGGTCTCGGTGGTCGCCGCCCTGGAGTGCATCGAAGGGATGAAGGTCCTCACCGGCCGGCTCGAGGAGGTGAACCGCGGCCTGGTCAGCATCGACTTGTGGACGGGCCGGTGGGTGCGGGTCAACGTGGGCGGGGCGGCCGATGCGACCGACTGCCCGTGTTGCCGGCAGCGACGTTTCGAGTATCTCGACGGAAGCGGCGCGTCGACCACCACACATCTGTGTGGCCGCAACGCCGTTCAGGTCAACCGTGCGGGCGGTCCTGCGGTGGACTTGGCCGCGATCGCCGCCCGGCTCAAGCGGGTCTGCTCGGCACCGGTGACCTTCAATCGGTTCCTGCTGCGGGCGTACGTGGAGGATTGTGAACTCACCCTCTTCGGCGACGGCAGGGCGATCATCAAGGGGACTGACGACGCGGATCGGGCCCGGGTGTTGTACAGCAAGTACGTCGGTGTGTAGCGGGTGGCCCCCTCTCGTCGGGCTGTTTTCCGGACCGGCGGGGGCCCGAGTGCCAGGCTCCTGTCACAGGGAGCCAAGAAAGAACCCGCCCCGGGGGCGGGTTCTGTTGGTTTTCATCGAGATCGTTTGAGCGGCCGAGCGGAGGCCGGAGGTTCCGCTAGTCCGGTCGCGGTCCCGGCGTGTACGGGTAGACCGGGGTGGTCGCGCAGGCTCCCGCTCCGCCGGCGCCGCCGGCACCGTTCTGCACGCCGTAGTACGGAATCGAGCAGCTCGGATCCAGACTGTAATCGGGGATGTCGGCGAACATCAGGTCCACGTCTATCGGATCGCAGAAACCGAAGATCGATCCGCAGGGGTTGGCCGTGGTCAGCACCGTTTCGCAAGAGGGCAGAAGGGCGAGGACCTGACCGCAGGCGAACACTGCCATGACGATCAGGAGTCGCGATCTTCGGCTCGTGGATGACCTTGTCATCGTTTACCTCCTCAAGTACTGCTGCATCACCGACCGCTGGCTGGCACGAGGCGGACGTCCGCCGGCCCCGCGTCGCCCGTCCGGCAGGGTTACCCTCCGGTGACGTTCTCTGGGCAATCGGCGAAGAAGGTCCCGCCGCTTACCGTGTCGCCGGTCTGGCCGGTGGTATTGGTTCCCGAGTCGCTTCCGCCGATCTGGCCGCACGGGTCGATCACGCCGCCCAGGATGCCGCTGGTGCAATCGAACATAAAGCACATGTCCAGCGAGGAGACCGCTGCGTCGGCTCCAAACGACCCACAGGTCAGATTCCCACCGGCGCACAGGTACGCCCCGCCGAGAATGAGACACGCTGCCATTCGGATTCGAGATTTACGCCGTGGCATGGGAGTGTTTCTCCTTCCGGTTGCGCTTCCCAGCGTCCCGCGGAGTCGCGTTTCCGCGGGACCACCCCATCCCAGGATGCGCCGCCGAGTATAGGTCCTGCCGATCGGGCCTGCAAGGGCGGCAAGGGCGAAATCCGCGTCGCTCGACCGCGTCGTGCCGGCGGCGCACACACTCCACCCTCCCATTCTATCGGCTCTCCAAGCTGTCCGGCAAGCTTGGGTTTTGGGCCAGGAGGGCCGAAATACGCTCACGGTTTACCGGTTGGATGATCCCTTGATTGGTGATGATGGCCCAGATCAGTCGGGCCGGGGTCACGTCGAAGGCCGGGCAGTAGCAGGGCACGCCGTCGGGGGCGGTCTGGCGGCCGAAACCGTGGCGGATTTCGTCCTCGCTGCGCTCCTCAATGGGGATGGCGGTCCCGTCGGGAATCGAGAGGTCGAAGGTGGAGGTCGGTGCGGCCACGTAGAACGGGATGTCGTGTGCCTGGGCCAGGACGGCGACGGAGTAGGTGCCGATCTTGTTGGCGGCGTCGCCGTTGGCAGCGATGCGGTCGGCCCCGGTGATGACCAGGTCGATCTTTCCCTGGCTCATGAGCAGGCCGGCCATGTTGTCGCAGATGACCGTGGTGTCGATGCCGGCGCGGTCCAGTTCCCAGGCGGTCAGCCGCGAACCCTGAAGGAGGGGGCGGGTTTCGTCGGCATAGACGCGGAAGGATCGGCCTCGCTCGTGGGCCGCGTACAACACGGCCAGGGCCGTGCCGTACTCTGCGGTGGCCAGGCCGCCCGCGTTGCAGTGGGTGAGCACGCCGGCGCCGTCGGGGACCAGGGATTCTCCCGTTTGGCCGATCGCGCGGCACATGGCGGCGTCCTCGTCGCGGATGGCCTTGGCCTCTTTCAGCAGGGCCTCCTTCAGGTCGCGGACCATTCCTGGCGTCCAGTCGGCACAGCGCATCATGCGCTCGATGGCCCAGGAGAGGTTGACGGCCGTGGGTCGGGCCCTGACCAGTTCGTCGCATACCGTCGTCAGACGACACAGGAAACCCTGGCGGTCCCTGTCGTCAGCGTCGCGCATGCCCAGCACGACGCCCATGGCGCCGGCAATGCCGATGGCGGGCGCGCCGCGGACGCGGAGGCTGCAGATGGCCTCGCGGATGGAGTCGGTGTCGCGGCACTCGATGATCTTCAGCTCGTTGGGAAGCAGGGTCTGGTCGATGAGGGCAACGTGGCCGTCGAGGTCGCCGATCCATTCGATGGTCCTGGGCACGTCGCTGGCGCTCATGGCATTTCGTGCTCTTGGGCGAGCCGCTGTCGCAGCTCCTGGTTTTTTTGTTCGACGCTGGCGGCCAAGTCGTCCTTGTAGCGTTGGATGGCTGCCTCGACCTTGGTGTCGTGGCGGGCAATGATCTCGGCGGCCAGCAGGGCCGCGTTCTTCGCGCCGGCCGATCCGATTCCGACGGTGGCCACCGGGACGCCGGGCGGCATCTGGACCGTGCTGAGCAGGGCATCGACGCCCTGGAGTGGGCCGCTGGCCAGCGGCACTCCGATGACCGGGAGGATGGTATTGGCAGCCACCTGCCCGGCGAGGGTGGCCGACAGCCCCGCGGCCGCAATCAACACCTCGAACCCGTTGTCGCGGGCCGTTCGGGCGAACTCGCGCACCCGCTCGGGCGAGCGATGGGAGGACATGATCTCGACCGAGCAGCCGACGCCGAGTTCCTCGAGTTGCTTGAGGCAGAGTTCCATGATGGGCCAGTCGGAATCGCTGCCCATCACGATGGCTACGGGTTTGTTGGCCATGGCCGAATCCCTCCGCGTCGTTCCCAGGATCTGCTCCTGGCGTGCAGCCAGAGCGACGGTGTCCGGTTGGTTCGGGCCCATTGTAGGGTCGGCGTGATGGGCGGCAAACGCGTGCGGATCGGGCGAGGGGGGCGCGGCTGGGGGTGTGGGCTCCGGCAGGGATTGTGAAATGGGTTCGTTTGGAGAATCAGCGAACTGGAAATCGGTGTGCGGGACGGTCGTAGCGTTTTTGGGCCGGTCGGGTAGGTGAAGCGCTTGGAAACGGTCGTTTTGGCGCGTGCATGCTCGCTTTTGGGGGCGCGGTTCGGGGGGTTGCGCGCGAGCGGTTTAGCCTGTAAACCATTTAAAGACAAAGCGTTAAGCCCATTCGTCGGGTCCCGGCAGTCCGACCTGCGGGGCCTCACACGGGGTTGCCGGCGTGAGCGATGGTGGGTGAGACCCGGTCTGTCCGGTCTCCTTCTGAATTCCCCTCCCTTACGGTCGGGGCTCGGAACGAGGTCAGGCGAAGGGGTCGTGGACGACGGGCTGGCCGCAGTAGATGCACTTGGGGAAGCGCTTGGCGATGGTGCGGTTGCACTGCGGGCAGACGTGGGCGTTTGGCTTGCGGACCTTGCCGTCCAGGGTTCCGTCGGAGAGGTCGATGTCGTTGACGCGTTGGACGAGTTCCTCCTCGGGGATGCCGAGGCGGTCTCGCATCAGGGTCCAGAGGGCCTCGCAGACGAGCATGGCTCGGTCGCACCTGGCCTCGAGCTCGGCGACCTGTGACTGGGCCCGCTGGGCCTGGCCGGAGGCCCTGGCGGCGTCGCCCGTCGCCCGACTGACACCTCGACTGATACTCCAGAAAGTGCTCATGTTGGGTCCTCCTGTGCAGTTGATTCTATGCGAGGCTTGCAGAAGGGCAAAGGGAGGTGTTCGCAGAAGGAGTGAGTGAGACTGTCGCGTCAAGTGCGGAGCAGTGCCAACGCTCGCGGTCTACTTTCCGCAGTAGTCGATGATTCGGGCGATTTCTTTGCGGAGGTCTTTTCGGGGGACGATCCGGTCTACGAAGCCGTGCTGGAGCATGAACTCTGCGGTCTGGAACTCGTCGGGGAGCTCGGCCTTGATGGTGTTGGCGATGACGCGTGGGCCGGCGAAGCCGATCATGGCGCCGGGTTCGGCCAGGATGACGTCGCCGAGGCTGGCGAAGCTGGCGGCGACGCCGGCCGTCGTGGGGTCGGTGGCGACGACGACGTAGAGGCCGCCGGAGTCGTCGAGCTTGGCCAGTGCGGCGGCGGTCTTGGCCATCTGAAGCAGGGAGACCATTCCCTCCTGCATGCGGGCACCGCCCGAGGCCGTCACGATCACCAGGGGCAGGTTCTCCTCAGCGGCGAGTTCGGCGGCGGCGGTGACCTTCTCACCCACGACGGCGCCCATGGAGGCCATGATGAACGCGGGGTTCATGACGGCCAGGATCACCGCCCGGCCGCGGACGTAGGCCCGGCCGATGACGATGGCCTCGTACTCGCCGGTTTTCTTCTGCATCTGCTTGAGGCGGTCGCGGTAGGTGATGCGGTCCTTGAAGCGGAGGGGGTCGGTGGGGACGAGGTCGGCGAGGAACTCCTCGAAGGAGTCGGGGTCGACGAGCTGCTCGATGCGGGTTCGGGCGTCGATGCGGTGGTGGAAGCCGCAGTCGGGGCAGACGTAGAGGTTGTCGGCCTTGTCCTTGGCGTAAATGGTGGCA
>DATKXO010000467.1:0-6747 GCA_035528995.1 Phycisphaerae bacterium
GATCAAGCAGCGTCTGGGGATTGTGATTGGCGCGTCGGACTTCTGGTACGACGTGAACATGGACGGAAGCGTGTCGACGGCGGACGGCTCGTCGATCAAGCAGCGTCTGGGCAACTTCGCCCCGACCTGCCCGTAGGCGGAGCGGACGCGGAAGCACAAGAACCCATAAGACGTATGAGAAAGTCCCGGGCGGGTCGGCTGATCCTGCTACCGTTCTGCTACCGAAACGAGAAACGCGGGCAAAACCCGCGTTTTTCATAGGCGGCGGTGGGATTCGAACCCACGAATAACGGATTTGCAATCCGTCCCCTTAGTCCACTTGGGTACGCCGCCCTTGGGCGAACCGGCCGGACCTCATACCCACCAAGCCCCGCAGGGCCCGCAGCCCGCCAGCCGATCAGCCAATCCTACCCCCCTCCCCACCGGCTGACAAGACCGCCGCGGCCCTTGCGATCCGGGCGTAGGGTGCGTATCGTTATCGTCCCGGCCGGGTGCCCCACCCTTGTTGAAAACCGGTGGGAGACGAGCCTGCCCCGCCCGGTACCTGCAGGCACCCGGTGCCGCCGACCAACGAGAAGGACGCCCGCCCCGCCTCAACGGGCTGGAGCCACCCCCGTGACACCGACTCGACCCTGGCTTCTGGCGTTGACCATCAGCGTAGCGGCCTGCGCGCCCGGCTGTGACGACTGGGCCTGGGACCTCGGCCACCCCCGGTCCAAAGTCAGCCCCGAGGCCTCCGACCTGACCAGGCCCACGTCGGCCGCCCTGCGCGACACCATCGGCGAGTACACCACGATCGAGGGCATGCGCAAGATGCACCTGCGCGGCTACGGCGTCGTCGTCGGACTGGGCGACAAGGGCTCCACGGAATGCCCCCGGGCCGTACGCGACCAGTTGCTCAAAGACATGTACAAGCGGCCCCAGTTCCTCCGGGCCGGCTCCGGGTCCGGGGCGCTGACGCCCGAACGAATGTTGGACGACCAGGACACCGCCATCGTGCTGGTCGAGGGTGAAGTCCCTGCGGCCGCCGTCGCCGGATCGCGTTTCGAAGTGATGGTCAGCGCTCTGCCCGGCACGGAGACCACCTCCCTCCGCGGCGGGCGGCTGTTCACCTGCGACCTCGAGATCTACCGCATGCTGACCGCCAACGCGGGCATCACCGGCAAGTCTCTGGCCCGGGCGGCCGGACCCGTCTTCTTGAATCCCTTCGCCGACCGTCCCGACGCCGCCACTCGAGCGGCGGGACGAATCGGACGCGTCATTGGCGGCGGTGTGGTCACCACCGACCGCCGCATCCGCCTGGTGGCCTTCGTCCCCTCCTACTCCAAGGTCCGCCAGATCGCCTCGCGGCTCAACACCAGGTTCCCCGACCCCCAGAAGCTGGCTGACCCCACCTCACCGTCCTACGTGCAACTGCGCATGCCCGGCAAGTACGCCGACGACCCCAAGCACTTCCTCGACGTCGTCCGGCACCTGTACCTGCCGCAGCGCGCCGGCTTCGAGGCCACAAGAGCCCGACAGTTGGCCGAGGAAATCGTTGGGAAGAACCCCCCCTACGAGGACATCGCGCTGGCCTGGGAAGGCATAGGCCGCACCATTCTGCCCACCGTGCAGGAACTGTATTCCCACGCCAACCCGGAAGTCAGCTACTACGCGGCGCTGGCCGGCCTGCGCCTGGAGGACAGCCTGGCCGTCGAGACCGTGGCCCGGCACGCCGGCGACCCGCAGAGTGTCCACCGCTTCGAGGCCATCCGCGCCCTGGGCAAGGCCCGTACACTGCCCCGCGCCGCCCGCCCGTTGCGATCCCTTTTGGACGACGCCGAACCGGACGTTCGGATCGCGGCCTACGAGGCGCTACTGGACCGCGGTGACACGATCGTGGCCTCTCATCCGGTCGGGAGCGACAACTTCATCCTCGATCTGGTGCCGTCCTCCGGCGAGGACCTCGTCTATGCCAAACGCACGGGCCAGCGGCGGATCGCCGTCTTCGGCGACAACCTGCGACTACAGCCGCCCTTGTTCTACGCCCATCCATCCGGCGAACTGACCCTCAACTCCTACGACGGGACCGCCACCATCACCGTGTTCCACAAGTCGCCCCACCCCGGCATGGACTTCCCCACGGCCGAGGCCGACTTCGACCTGGTCAAGCTCATCGAGCTGCTGGGATCGGACCCGCCGCGACGCTCGACCGATTCAGCCAAAGGACTGAGCGTCGACTACGAAACGATGATTCATCTGCTGCACGAGCTGTGCGACATGGGGTCGCTCAAGGCCCGTTTCCAGCTCCAGCAGCCCAGCCTCACCGAGATGTTCGGCCCCTCGCGCCCGACGGACCGACCGGAATCCGAGCTGAAGTGACGTAGACCGCGCGCCGGCGGCGACGGAGGCCGTCGCCGCAGCACGACTCACGGCCTGCTTCCATCGACAGTGTGTCCTCCGGCAGACAGGCGGCGGCGAGCCTCGGCGTGGTCCGGGTCCAGCCGCAGCACCTGTCGATACTGCTCGGCCGCCTCTTCGTTACGCCCCTGGGCCTCGAGCGCATCGCCCAGGAGGAACCGCAGGCCGGAATCGTCCGGGCTCGAACGCACGCCTTCGCGGAACACCTCCTCCGCCTCCCGCAAACGCCCCTGACTGCGCAGCGAGCGCCCCATACCGACCAGGACGCCCAGCTCCCGCGGATCGATTCGCACGGCCGCGCCCAGCGCCGCCAGACCTGCGTCCAGTTCGCCTCGTTGGGTCAGCAACAGTCCGAGCCGGCTGTGCGCCGCAGCGAACGCCGGAGCCAGACCTACCGCCCGGCGAAAGTGTGAAATAGCCTCGTCGATCCTGCCCCCGGTCGCCGCGGCCCGTCCCAGTTCGTACCAGGCATCCGCATACCCGGGCTCGATCCGTACCGCCTGCCGCAACTGGCCGACCGCCTCCTCCATCCGCCCCTGCTGGATCAGGGCCTGCCCGAAACCGACGCGGACCCGGGCAACCTCGGGCGCCGACCGGACAAGCAGCTCGTACTGCTCGACGGCCTCGTCGACCTGCCCCGTTTCGGCCAGCACGCCCGCCAGGTTGTTGCGGGCCTCCATGAAGTCGGGGCTCAGCCGCAGCGCTTCGCGATAGTGCTCGATGGCTTCCTCGAGCTTCCCCTGCATCATCAAGGCGACGCCCAGGCTGTAATGCGCTTCGAGGTACTCACTTCTTAGCTGCAGCGCCTTGCGGTACCTGGCTTCGGCTTCGACCAGCCGACCCTGCGTCTCGTAGGTGTGTCCCAGGCTGTAGTGGACGATGGCCGCGTTCGGCGCCTCGGCCAGCATGTGCGTATACAACGTCTCGGTGTCCCGCCACGTGGTCAGATAGCGCCGTGTGGCCACGCTCTCGGCCGTCGCAAGAAGCAGCACAACGACCACCACCGCGATCCGGCGCACGGTGCCGTCGGGACGCCGACCCCACGCCGACCACGCTCGCCCCAGCAGCCAGCCCGCCGGCAGGAGCAGCCCGACGACCGGCAGATAGACGAACCGATCGGCCGCGATGGCGATCATGAACCCCACCACGCCCAGCGCCGGAAAGATCGCCACGAAGAAGAACAGCCACCCCACCGCCAGCGCCCGCGTCCAACGCAGCGAAATCGCCAGCCCCACGATCAGCAGCCCGGTTCCGATCACGCCGGCCAGCACCATCGGATGCGACAGCCCCATCGGCTCGGGATGCGGGTAGTGCGCCGTCAGATGGGACGGCCAGACGATCTTGGACAGGTAGAAGATGATGTTGTGGCAGACCACCAACGGCACCTGCCACGGCGAGTGCTCAGTGGGCAGCGTGACCGCGGCCGCCCGGGCCTGCGAGATGAACGTGATCGCCGCCGATATCGCACCGATCACGAACAGCGGCACCTTCTCCAGCACCGCCCGCCCGTTAAGCCGCCGTAGCGGCCAGTAGTCCAGCAGCAACAGCAGACCCGGCAACGTCGTGGCCGTCGGCTTCGACATCAGGGCCAGGACATAGCACGCCAGGACCGCGGCAAAGGACCATCTCCCGCCATGACGCGCGTAGCGCGCGTAGAAGACCAGCGCCCACAGCACGAAGAAGGCGGCCAGCAGGTTCTTCCGCTCCGCCGCCCAGGGGATCGACTCGACCGTCAACGGATGCACGCCGTACAGCAGGGCCAGCATCGCGACCACCATCCGCTGACCGAACAACTCGTGCAACAGCACCATCACCAGCAACGTGTTGATCACGTGCAGGACCAGACTGGTCCGGCGAAACGGCCGAAGGTTGTCCTCCCTGCCGCCAAAAGCCGCGTCGCCCATCAGCGAGAGAAACGCCAGCGGCTTGTAGTACCCCCCCGCCGACGGCTCCAGCACCTCGCCCAACACGCGACCGATCGACTCGATGCCCGGCTTCTGAACCAGTGGATTGCGGACCGCGTGCTTGTGATCCTCGAAACACAGCGCCTCGGCCGACAGCGCCGGCCAATGCACGCCCGCGACGACCACGGCCACCACCAGCCCCAGCGCCACCAGACCGCCGACCGATGACCGCGCCCCGGCGTCGGCCGGCGCTAGCTTCGCAGCGCGCTGCTCGCGCCGGGCGGCGGAACGGCTCGTCTTCTTTCGAGACTTGCGGCTCACGACGGAACCTTACTGTCAGAACGCCTCGCCGCACAAGGCGACGCGGAGACCGCGCCACGCGCCCGGACGGTCCGCTGTCGGGACCACTGCCCCGCCTGCGCCGGGACAGCGCCACCCTACGCCTATGGTGAAATCGGGCACCCGCTACGTCTGCAGTTCCGGCAGGTTCTTGAAGTGTTCCAGCGCCTCGGGATTGGCCAGGGCGTCCGCGTTCTTGACCGGGCGGTTGTGGATCACGTTGCGAACCGCCAGTTCGACGATCTTGCCGCTGATGGTGCGCGGGATGTCGGCCACCTGAATGATCCTGTCCGGCACGTGCCGCGGCGTGCAGTTCGCCCGGATGCTCTTCTTCATGCGACCGATCATCTCCTCGTCCAGCGTCACCCCTTCGGCCAGCCGCACAAACAGGACCACCCGCACGTCGTTGTCCCAGTCCTGGCCCACGACCAGGGCCTCGGCCACGTCGGGCATCGCTTCGACCTGCCGGTAGATCTCGGCCGTTCCGATCCGCACGCCGCCCGGGTTCAGCACCGCGTCGGAGCGACCGTAGATGGTCATCCCGTCGTGCTCGGTCAGCTCGACGTAGTCGCCGTGCCGCCACACGTCGGGATACACGTCGAAGTAGGCCTCGTGATACTTCTGCCCGTCGGGATCGTTCCAGAAGTAAATCGGCATCGACGGGAACGGGGCCGTGCAGACCAGCTCGCCCTTCTCGCCGCGGATGGAGTGCCCGTCGTCGTCGAACACGTCGACCTTCATGCCCAGGCCACGCGTCTGCAACTCGCCGCGCCACACCGGCCGAACCGGACAACCCAGCGCGAAGCAGGAGATGATGTCCGTGCCGCCGGAGATCGAGGCCAGCAGCAGGTCCCGCTTGATCTTGTCGTAGACGAACTCGAAGCTCTCCGGCGCCAGCGGCGACCCCGTCGAGCACATGGCCCGCAGCGCCGACAGGTCGTGCGTCTTGCCCGGCTCCAGCCCGGCCTTCTCGACACTGGCGATGTACTTGGCGCTGGTGCCGAAGATGGTCATGCCCTCGTCCCGGGCGAAGTCGAACAGCCGGTTGCCGTCCGGGTAGAACGGCGACCCGTCGTACAACAGCACCGTCGCTCCGGCCGCCAGACTGCTGACCAGCCAGTTCCACATCATCCAGCCGCAGGTCGTGAAGTAGAATATGCGGTCCTGCCGCTTGAGGTCCGTGTGCAGCATCAGCTCCTTGAGGTGCTGGATCAGCGTCCCGCCGGCACCGTGGACGATGCACTTGGGCATCCCCGTCGTGCCGGACGAGTACATGATGTACAGCGGGTGGTCGAACGGAAGCTGCTCGAACGCGATCGGCTTCCCGTCGGCCGGCGCCATGAAGTCGGCCAGCAGGACCGCGTTACGGATGCCGCCCAGGTCCGGCTCGGGATCGGCATACGGCACGACGACCACCTTCTCGATCGTCGGTATCCGCTCGGCGATGCCCTTCACCCGCTCCATCGAGCTGTGCGCCTTGCCGTTGTAGAAGTAACCGTCGGCCGCGAAGAGCACCTTCGGCTCGATCTGCCCGAACCGGTCCATCACCCCGTTGATGCCGAAGTCGGGCGAGCAGGAAGACCAGATGGCTCCGATGCTGGCGGCCGCCAGCATGGCCAGAACGGTCTCGGGCAGGTTCGGCATGAAGGCTCCGACGCGATCGCCCGTCTTGACGCCCATACCGCGCATGGCCGCCGCGATCCGCCCCACCTGCTCGTACATCTCGGCGAAGGTGACCGACCTTCTCGATCCGTCTTCGCCGCAGAACACCAACGCCGGCTGATCGTCGCGGTAGCGCAGCAGGTTCTCGGCGAAGTTGAGCCGCGACCCGACGAACCACCGGGCACCCGGCATCATGTCGCGGTCCTCGACCACGGTGTCCCACTTCTTGCCGGCCACGATCCCGCCGAACCGCCACATGGCCGGCCAGAACCGCTCGGGATGCTGCACGGACCATTCGTACAGATCGGTGAACGAGCCGAACTTCAGCCCCTGCTCCTGCTCCACCGCTCGCATGAAGGCGGTCAGGTTGGCTCGATCAATCTGCTCTTGCGACGGTTGCCACAATGGTTCGGCCATGGTTGCGATCCCGGGAATCGAGAGG
>DATKXO010000468.1:0-10767 GCA_035528995.1 Phycisphaerae bacterium
CAGGGACTCGACGGGGATGAGGGCGGCGCGCCCGTGGGCGCCAAGCCGATAGACCATGGCGTTGAGCAGGAAGATGCCGGGCGGCTTCGCGTCGCTCACGTCGAGGTAGAGGACCTCGCCCTGAGCGATGCGATAGCCGAAGCCGGCGAACACGTAACTGTCGGCACGGATGGGCGAGCAGAACGAGCCGGCGCGGCCGACGACGTGGATGGCGAGTACGAAGAAGATTCCCAGAATGAACCCGACGATACGCCATCGCGCCGAGGCGAGAGGCTTCGCCGGGTTGGCGGCACTCAACCCTGTGGAGATGTCCACGGGCACGGTCGGTCTCGCAACAAGTGGAGCGCCCGCGATCGGTTCCGCGGGCCGCGAGACGTACCGATATGCCAGGCCGCCGGTGGCGTCAAGACGGGAGGGATGGTCGGTGCGAGCGACGGGGCGTCGTCGAGTGATCTGAGCCCGGATTTCCCTGATGGAGTGTTCGTGATGGCAAGCTCAAGCTCGAATTCCATGGAGCGAAGTTCACGAGCGACGCGGGTTGGACGGAACCTGGGGTTCAAGGGCAGGGATCGTCGCTAGAATGTGCACCCTTCCTTGAAAGCAGGCTTGGCGCGCCGGAAGAATCGGGGCCTCGGAAACAGCAAATGCGAAATGCCCGCGAAGTGGAATCGTGCGCACTGAAACGGTAAGGGAGGAATCTCCGCCGAGATGCGCGTGACGCCGGTTGCCCGAGCCATTGTCGGGCACTTGGCGCACACGTACACTGATGAGGGCGCGGTCCATGAGCGGCGCCACTGCGACGCGGGGCAGCAGAATCTGGCCCCGATTGGGTGTGGCGGGTGTGGCGTCGGAGGGGGGGAATCGCAAACGCGGGGGCGTCGATAACTTGGGGCGTGGGTTTGCCCGAGGAGCGGACGCTTCCACACCACGCGGGCCGGATCTTCCCGGCGATCCATTCGTCATGCAGCCTCTGGAGGGGTTTGGATGAATCTGTATACACGGCGCCACTTCATCAAGCACGCGGCCTGCACCGGCGCGGCGGTCGGCATGGGGCGTCTGCTCCCCGGATGCGGAGCTGACGGGATCGTTCCCGAAACGCCGCCTTTCGCGCCGTCGGATCTATCGGCGTCGGTGGCGGTGGCTCGCGGTACCGACCTGGTGTCAATGACCCGGGAGGTGTTGAACACGTCCGGGGGCGCAGGTGCGATCATTCGGGCGGGTGAAACCGTCTTCATCAAGCCGAACCTTGTGGGGGCCGGCATGGTCCACCACGAGCTGTTCAGCAGTGGCGAGTGTACCAAGCCGGAGATCTTCCTGACCGTCGCCGAGGAGTGCCTCGAGGCGGGCGCAGCCGAGGTCATCATCGGAGAGGCAGGCCAGGTGGATCGCTTCTCCTGGGAGGACATGCTCACGCTTGACGGATCGACGAGCGTGACGGAAGCGGTGCGGCGCCTCAACACGAGGTACGACGGGCAGGTCCGCCTGGCGTGCCTGAACGTCGATTCGCCGGATTGGGATCCGGTTCGCGCTACGTACAGCGGCCTGGGCCAGGTCTACGTCTCCAGCCTGGTGAGCCGGGCGGATCGGATCATCTCTATTCCGGTCCTCAAGACGCATCGCTTCGCCCAAATGACGCTGTCGCTCAAGAACCTGATGGGCGTTACCTCCGCCAACTATTACGGGCAACCCGGTCTGACCTACCGCGTGAAGATCCACGACGCCCCTGCCGGCCTCGAGCAGGCGTTCCTGGACATCGTGGCCGGACTGCGACCGGACTTCACGATCATCGACGCGTCCATCGGCTGTGAGGGCAACGGGCCGCATGTCATGCCCGGCTGGTGGGGAACGACGGTGGACATGAGAGATCGTCTGGGCGAATGGCTGGTCCTGGGCAGCCGCGACCTGGTGGCGGCCGACGCCACCGCCGCACGGATCATCAACTACCCACCGCAAGGCGTGCGTCACCTGCCCATGGCCTTCAACCAGGGTATGGGTCAAATGCGAGAGGACCTCATCGAGCTGAAGGGCACAACGCTGGACGAACTGCGCGTTGAGTGGCAGCCCGCTGAGCAGGTCGAGGGGTTCAACAACGTCATTCTGGAGGGGATCGCCCTGCTTTTCGAAGTGCCGGTGCCCTAGCATTTGCCGCGGAGCCAATCCGGCTCAACGGTTCCAGGCCCAAGCGCTCGCGGTCGGAGTACGGGTACGTGAGCGACACTCTGTGCTGACACGGACATCACCGTTAGGCCTGGTAGAGGCTGTCTGCGCTGCGCGGTGTTTCTGCCGGTTCGCGGGTCAGTCCAGCTAGTCCTTTCGGCGTTGTGCCCCTCAGAGCCGAGTGGCGCCGGGGCGGCGATTGGCGCCCGGGATGGGGCGGATTATGATCCCTGGTCTCTGTTTGGCGCGGAACGGCGAATGTCGAGATACAGGCTGGCACATTGGCGTGTCTGGGCAACGGTGGTGGTGCTGTTTCTGCCGGGCGGGGGATGCGAGCGTGAGGAGCAGCCCGAGGTTGAAGCGGGGCCACCGCCGGAGCCGGAGATCCTCGACTTCCCGGCGGAGTTGCGGGTGGAGGACGAGACGGTCAACGCGTTTATCCGTGACGTGATCCAGACGTGCGCATCGGGCGACTACGAAGCCTTCCGCATGCTGTGGAGCGCCCGAGACGACCCCTTCCCCCGAGACCAATTCGAGCGGGCCTGGCAGTCGGTGCAAAAGGTGACCATCAACGGGGTGCGGGCGGTGCTGAACCCCAGGGACGGCAGCAAGCTGTACGCGGTGGGCGCCCGGGTGGAGCTGGATCCCACGGTGCGGGAGCCGGTGCGCGAGGTGGTGATTCTGCTGACGTGGGAGACCAACCAGTGGCGGCTGACCATGCCGCCAGCGGGCCTGCCCCACAACCTGTTCGACACGGAGGCAGCCACGTCGCAGCCGCAGAGCGAGAGTCGGCCTGCAGGGGCGCCCTGATACCATGGACCCTGTGCTGATCGATGCGGACGACAGACAGCGGGCCAAGAAGGGCAGCCTGCGATCTCCGGATTTCAAGCGGATGGTGCGCCTGGTCTGGCCGCACCGCCGTGCCATCCTGGTGGGGCTGATCGCGTCGGTCATCTACGGCTTCCTGCACTCGGCCAGCGTGGTGGGCGTTCTTCCCGTGTTGAAGGTTCTGCTGGCCGACGAGGGCGTCCACGGTTGGCTGCATCGCACGGTGGCGGAGCAGCGGCTGCAGGTCACGTTCGACAGCGCCCCGGGGCGCAAGTTCGAGACGATCGGCGCCGGGGAAGGTATCCAGTTTCTCAAGATTCGGGCCGGCTCGCCTTTGGCCGACTTCTCGGTGCGACGGGGCGATCGTCTGGTGGGGATCGAAGACCGGCCGGCCTCGCCGCTAGAGTCGCTCGAAACGATCGCCCGGGCCGACGAGACGGTCAGGCTGATGATCGAGCCCGCGGCCAAGGGCGAACAGCCGCCGGGCGAGGCGCGAAGCGTGTCGGTCAGGCTGGCACCGGCATCATGGGAGAAACGATTTCTCTGCGATGCGGCGGGGCTGATCCCGGCGGTGAACAAGCCGAGCGACCGGGCGGCCGCTCTGGCGTGTGTTCTGGCGTTGCTGGTTGTGGTGGTGGCGCTGAGCAACGTGGCCCGTTTCGTGTCGGAGTATTTCACTTCGCTGGGCGTGCTGCGGGGCGTGATGGACCTTCGGCGCACGCTGTATGCCAAGGTGCTGCGTCTGCCGATGGACTTCTTCACGCAGCAGACCTCGGACATCGTGTCGCGATTCGTGCAGGACGCCCAGGAGATCCAGCGTGGATTGCGGTCGCTTTTCGGGAAGCTGTCCCGCGAGCCGTTGCGGGCCGTCTTCCTGCTGGGGGCGGCCCTGTATCTGGACGCGGGCATGACGTTCACCATGATGCTGATCGCTCCTTTTGCGGTGGTCGTCTTCTGGCAGGTGGGTCGCAAGATCCGCAAGGCGAACAGACGTCTGCTGCGAACCTACGGTCTGATGATCGGGGCGTTGGGCACGACGCTGGACGCCATCGACATCGTCAAGGCGTACAACGCCGAGAACGTCGAACGGGAGCGTCTGTGGCGGATCGATCGCCGCATGCTGGGCCACCAGCTCAAGATCGTGAAGCTGGAGGCGTTTCTGCACCCCATGCTGGAGCTTCTGGGGATCGTGGGCATTGCGGCGGTGACCTACTGGCTCGGCGCCCGGGTGATCGACCGGCGGATCATGCTGGAGGATTTCGTGGCCCTGGTGGCCGTCCTGGGGATGCTGGTCGACCCGCTGCGCAAGGTGGCGGACGTGTACCCGCGGGTGATGCGTTCGGCCGCGGGGGCGCAGCGCATCTTCTCGGTGATCGACGCGCCGGCCGAGGCCGAACTCACCGAGGGGGCCGTCGAGCTGTCGGCACTCAGCGACCGGATCGAGTTTCGCAAGGTGACGTTCACGTACCCGAACGGGGCGGAGCCGGCGCTGAACGACGTTTCGACCAGCATCGCGAACGGCGAGACGGTGGCCATCGTCGGGCCCAACGGCAGCGGCAAGACGACGCTGGCCAAGATGATTCTGAGGTTCCACGACCCGCAGGCGGGAGAGGTGCTGTTCGACGGGCGGGACATCCGCGAGGTCAAGCTGCGAAGCCTGCGGCAACAGATCAGCCTGGTGACGCAGGACCCGGTGGTGTTCGGGCTGACGGTAGCGGAGAACATCGCCTACGGGACGCGGCACGTGGATCGGGAGGCGGTGGAAGAAGCGGCCCGCCGGGCCCATGCCGACGATTTCATCCGGGAGAAGACCGACGGTTACGACGAGTTGATCGGCGAGCGGGGCAGCACGCTGTCGGGCGGTCAGCGGCAGCGGCTGTGCATCGCCCGGGCGATCCTTCGCAACGCGCCGATCCTGATCTTCGACGAGGCCACCAGCCAGATCGACTCGGAGAGCGAGCGGAACATCCAGGAATCGCTGGCCGCCATGGCCAAGGACCGTACCACGGTGATCATCGCCCACCGGCTGAGCACGATCCGCTTCGCCAGCCGGATCATCGTGATGGACGCCGGTCGCATCCTGGACACGGGCAGGCACGAGGAGCTGTCCGAGCGTTGCCCGCTGTACCGGGCGTTGTGCGAAACGCAGTTGGCGGGCTGATCCGGCGGCGAGTCGAGCATGGTGCAGTGGGCGATTGGGGGGAAGGACCGGCGCACAGCCGCATTTCGGTCTTCTGCGCTCAGGCGCGTTCAAACAGGAAGAAGGCGGCGGTGAGCGGGAATCTGCGCAACGTCGTGCGCCGCACCGGTCGCAGGCCGGCGGCGGATGTCTCGACCAGGAAGTGCCGCGTGGTGGGCACTCGATCGTAGGTTCGGCCCTTGCCCAGCAGGCGTTTGAAAAGCCGGCGCCAGCGCCAACGAATGCTCGGCGCGTAGTAGGACAAGGCCACATACCGCCGCGACACACGGGCGAGTTCGCCGAGTATACAAGCCCTTTCCGCAGGGTCGTAGATGTGGTTCAGAAACCGGTGGCTGAAGACGAGGTCCACACTGCGATCCGGCAACTGGATTTTCTGGGCGTCGGTCTGGAGGTACTCGGCGGGCAGGTCGGGCAGATCGTCGCGGGCGATGGCCAGCATGTCCTCCGCGGAGTCGGCCAGGATGATCCGCTTGGCGAATTCGGCCACAACGGGCGAGAGGCGGCCGGTGCCGCTGGGCAGGTCGAGTGCCACCTCGACTTTGTCGATTCCCTGGAGCAATTCGCACAGGGCGGCGCGCTCCATGCGGTCCATGCGGGCGTGGCGTCCGGTCTTGTATCGATCGCGGTAGCGCTCGGCCTGACGTCGGGACTCGAACCGCTTCTGAAACACGCCAACATCGGATTCTGAGACGGGCATCCGCTAACGCTCCCAGGGGCCTGCTCGACGGTCGCCGCGCCAGTTGCCCAGCCGACCGGGATTGTACGGGCCGGCAAAACAAAGCGGCCCCGGGCTGGCAGCATACCACTTTCCGCAGTTTGCTGGAACAGGGCGGGAAGAGGGGCTGCCCAGGAGGGTCCGTGACAGTTTAGGCGGCCTTTGGGTAGGCCGGCCGGTTGTTCCAATAGCGGTGCCAGCGATCATCCTGGGCGAGCCACATGGCACGCAGGGCCAGGATCGACTCCACGCCCGGCAGGCTCCAGAACTGCTCGGTTCCCTTCACACGCTTGTTGAACTGCTTCACGGCTGATTCGGTGACACCCGAGCCGATGGGCCAACCCTTACGCCGATACGTCGGATAGTCCATATGATGCCGATGGGCCTGGAAGTAACCCACGTTGTTCGCCAGCACACGGCGCGGATGGTCCGGGCCGTCCATGGCCTGGGGCGGCCCCAGACGATCGGCATGGGATTGCAACATGGTTACGATCGAGTCCACTTGGCCGTCCCACAGTTGATCCTTGAGTTGCTCAGCCAAGACCTCGGCCTGGGGTGTATCCTTGCCCAGGGCAGCCCGCGCCGCCTCGTACAGGTGCTCCACGGCATGGTAGTAGTCCACGATCCGCCGATCGTGCAGACGTTCACGGTCGCTCAGGGGATCAATCCAATTCCCGCCGTCGCCCATGACCAACACCGTGTCTGCTTGTCGCAGGCCACGCCGCTCGGTTTCCACACGCAACAGCCTACCGAATGCGTCGGTCCGCTCCATGGTGGCCACGTACGTCGTCACCAGCGGCCGCGGTGGGTGATCCCCGGTCCCGTCGCCCGGCAAATACGAGGTGATCGCGCCCACCTTGTCTTCACGCCACCGACTGCCGTTTTCTCCTTGTTTTTCGCGGGTTTGGACGCGACCTCCGTCCATCCCAATCACCAGCAGAAGTGGTGCGTTCGCCGGCGACGCCGGTCGGTTGCCCTGCTCGAAGGCACGCACCTCCGCGTCGCGGGCCGCCCTGACCGACCGGCCGATCGCCTCCGCCCAACGCTGAATCTGCTTGCCGTCCAGGTGGGTGCCCCAGTCTTCGTTCAAGGCCAGCGCCGCCTGATCGAAAGAGTGCAGGGCCCCCTCGCGGGCCACCCGCCGAGCGGCCCGCGGCGTCAGCGGGACCTCGCCCGGTAAACTCCAATCACGAACCTGAGGGGGAAAAAGAGCCGCCACACGAGCGGCACCGGGCGTGCTGCTTGAACAAAACCACCGGACCGTAACGCGACCGCGCCTCCGGCTGGGTCACTTCCTTCTCCAGGTACACCCCCTGCGAACCGCAATGCGGACAGCGACCTGCCGATTGCACCTCCGCATTGGGCTCCAACGTGGCACGCTCCTCCAGAGCCACCGGCAATGCCGCCTGGGCCAACGTGTCCACTTGGTCCTCGAAATCGGCGAAGGTCGCCCCTTTCAACGGAACACCTTCATCCTCCGGAATTACCCGATCCAACTGGGCCGTGAACGCCGCGAGTATCCGGGCCCGCGCTTCCTGACGTGTGCTGCGTGCTGGCATGACTGGCTTCCTCCATGAAGCACTCCCCAACCACCCGGGTCCGCCCTCCATGGCCGACCCCGCCCACATCATACCCCCCAAAAGACCCGCCGGAACTGTCACGCACCCCCCAGGAGTCCTCGCCCGGCGCGGGAGGCACGTGGGCTGTTCGTTGGTCCGTGTTAGAATGGTCGGCGGCGCGGGGCGTCGCGGCCCGGCGTGGGAAGCACGTCATGAAGCAGGATGGAAGCGCGAAGGCGAGGCCGGTCTTTCGATGGGTGGTGCGCACGGGGTCGGTGCTCTTCTACACGCTGCTGGGGGTTGGAGTGGTCTGGCTGGCGGCGGCGCGGTGGAACGGCGTGCCGGCCGATCCGGTTGGAGGCGCGATGCGCGGTGCCTTCGGGGCGTCGGTGCCGATCGACCCGGCGCTGGATCGGACGCAGGCGCTGGGGGCGGCGCTGGCGGCGATCCCGCCGATGCCGAGACTGACGCTGCCGGCAGCGCCGCCGGGGATGAAGTGGCTCGGCAGAGCGAACATACCGATCGATGTCGACGATGCGCTGTCCGGCGCATGGACGCCGGAGACGCGACCGATCCTGCAGGGTGTGATTGCGTATCTGGAGACGCCGGGGGTCACTGCGGCGTTGTCACAAATCGCGTCATTCGAGCCGGGCGGCTGGCGGCCGTTCGGTCCGAACGCACCGGGCATTGGCCTCGCGAGCGTGCGTGAGGCGGCCAAGATGTTCGTCGCCCGGGCGAGATATCACCACGCGGGCCGCAGTGACGTCGATGCGGCGCTGGCTGATCTGGCGAGTACCTACCGCTTGTCGAGCACGGTATTCGACTCCGGCCAACTGATCGGTCCTCTCGTTGCGATCGCGTGTATCGACCTGGCGAACGTGGAGCTGCGGCGGGTCGCGCGGGAACACGATCTGACGCCGGCGCAGGTTGCGGACATCCGCGGCGTTCTTCGGACGTACGGGCTGGACCGTCAGCAGATGTGGCAGAATCTCACGGACGCCGCGACGGAGGACCTGCATCGGACGGTGGACAGGTGCTGGACGGACGACGGCGAGGGCAACGGCTGGCTGGTGCTGAGCCGGCTGGACCACGTGACACCGGCCAACCGGGCGCGGAAACCCCGGTGCGGCGCGTGGAACCTGTTGTCGCCGCTTTTTAACGACCGCCGGACAGTGCTGGGCAAAATCACGAGACTGCACGAGAGTCAGAGCAAGGCAGCACAACTGCCCTACGAAAAGGCGGTTGCCTTCTTCGAGGCGACCGAAGGCACGGGCGTGTTCGGGCTGCCGGACGGGCCACTGTCGCTGGCGTTCCTGAGCCGGAGCCCGAATACCCACGAGACCGTCGTCCGGACGGTTACGAGCAGCAACGCGACGATCGTGACGGTGGCGCTGTCGGCCTATCGACACGACCACGGCGAGTACCCCGCCTCGCTCGACGAGCTTGTGGACGAATACCTCGATCGCATGCCGCTGGACCCCTATGTGGACGAGCCCCTGCACTACCGTCGCGACGGCGAGGGCTTCGTGCTGTACTCGGTGGGTTCGAACCAGGTCGATGACGGCGGGAGGGAGGCAACGCTGGCCACGACCGGCACGCAGGCCCGATGGGAGGGGGACCTGATTTACACCGAACCGCGCAGGGAACCGTACTTCGAGCCCACACTGGTAGACGTGCAACCGTGACCTCGCTCGAGCCACCAGAGAGGCCGCGACAACCCGACGTGGTTCCGGAGCAGTGGGCGCCGACGCGGAACGATACGCCGGAGCCGGCGTGGACGGTGCACGGTCTGCCGGCACTGCCGGGGATGGTACCGCTGTGGTTCTCGCCCAGGCGCGTGGGGGCGTCGCTGGCGGCGTCGGGCTGGCGGGCGGCCGTCGGGGCGCACGTGCTGGGCATGGTGCTCGGGTTGGGGCTCATTCTCTTGGCCGAGCTGCTGCCGATGCTCAACCCGGTGCCGCGGCAGACGCGCTTCGGAATCGAGTTCGGCTATGACATCCAGCCGGCTGAGATGACCTGGTCGGAGTACGCTCGGGCGCCGCTGGCCGGTCTGGTCGTGATTGCACACGGGGCATCGTCCGGACCAGCGGGCTTCGTCGTTCTACTTCTGACGGTAGCGGGGATCGAGGCGGGGGTGATCGTGCTGGCCGTGCTGCTGATGCCGTTCGCGGCAGGCGGGGAGTCGACCGGCCGCCTGTTCGGTCGATGCGTGCGTTTGACGTGGTGGAGCACGACGCTGCTGATCCCGCTGGGGATGGGGTGGCTGACGGGGCCGCTGTGGCGGGAGTGGTTGGACCTGCCGGACGACTGGCACCCGGTGGACTACGCCGGGCTGACGCTGTTCGGCTTGTGGTGGCTGGCGGTGCTGGTGCGTTCGGGATACCGGTATGCGGGGCGGGCGGAGGGGCCGGCGTGGCGGGCGCGGGCGCCGCTTTGCGAGGGGTGCGGGTACGAGATCGTCGGGCTGCACAGGTCGTCGAACTGCCCGGAGTGCGGGCGGGCGGTGGTGGAGTCGCTTCCGGAGGGCAGGCATGTGCCGGCACTTGCGGCGGCGCGGAGTGCCGGCGGGCTGGTGCGGGCTGCGTGGGCGACGGTGCGGGAGGCCGTGGCGGACAAGCGGTTCTTCCAGCGGCTGAGCGTTCACCGCGGGCACGGTCAGGCGCGAACGCTGTTCATGGGCGTGTGTCTTATCAATGCCGGCGTGGTGTTTGGTGGCGTTTTCGCCCTGGCAGCGCTGGTCACGCGGTCGAAAGCGCTGCCACAGTACGGGCCGGTTTCGGGCAACTGGGTGTGCGATGCGGTGGTGGCGTCGGGCGTTTTTCTGTGCGGGCAAATCCTGCTGGCCGGGGGCGTGGGTGCGATGATTGCGGCGTTCCAGCGTCGGGCGGTTCAGCCGAGCGCTGTGGGCACGTTTTATGCACTGGTGTCGTTGCTGCCGGCCACGGTCGGGACGCTGACGCTGACGCTGGTTTTCGTGGTGATCGCCATCGCGTTCGATCCGACCGTGACGGCGTGGCTGAGCGTGGGGAACCTGATCGTAGCGGTGGTGCTCTCGGTTTCGATCGTGGCGTGCGCCTTTGCGCTGCTGGCGCTGCTGCACAACATCGGCCGGGCGATCGTGCACACACGCTACGCGAACGCGTAAATCCAAAGCGAAAACGGCCGGCGAGGCGCCGGGCGCTGCCGGTTCGTGGAACTGGTTTTCTCATAGCGGTCACAGTACGAGGCTGTCCGACAATTGACGAGCGTAAAATAGTAGCCTCCATATGGTTATGTGAAGCGAACAACTAGCACATAGCCAGCATGGA
>DATKXO010000469.1:0-11107 GCA_035528995.1 Phycisphaerae bacterium
CTCGAGCCCGGCCGACCCCTGACCTACGACGAGCAGAACGACCGCTGGCTCCCGGCCGAGGGTGACCGGCTGCTCATACGCGTGCGGTATCCGACCGCCGACGGGTTCGGCGAGGTGGACATCAGCCAATGGATGATGGACGCCCGGACCAAGCGCCCCATACCGGCCCAACGCTGGCTGTTCTGCGGCTCGCGGCGGTTCGGCGAGGGAACCTTCGGAGCCGATGCCGACGGCACCGTGGTCTGCGTCGTGGACTTCAGCACCGCTCTCATCGGCCTGCCGGAGTCGCACAGCTCGGACAACGCCCTGCTGTGGGTCACGGCCAACACGGCCGAGATTCCCCCGATCGGGACCCGCTGCACGCTGCTCATCCGCGCCGCGGAACACGGACCTATGATTGTCGAATGCCTCGGCCCCGGACGATTCCTGGCCCAGGGTCAAACGCTGACCCTGGCCGAACTGAAGAAGCTGGTGGCCGAGCGACTAGCCCAGGAGCCCGACGTGCGCGTCACCGTCCGCATTCCTCCAGGCACGGCGCCGCAGCCGACCGACGACGTTGTAAAGGCGATTCGGGCGCTGGGCGTCCAGGATGTACGCACGGAAGAAGCGGCCCCACCACCCAAGTCCCGGCCGAGCCGCTCCACCGACCCATCGGGGACCGACGGTTGAGATGAAACACCACCTGCGCCATAATGCCGGCGCCATGAGCGATACAACGTCCAAAGCCCAGCAACAGCCGGCGGCCGACGGCAGCGGCGCCCAGACGGGCGACGATGCCGATAGCGTCCTGGCCAAGGGACTGGCCGTCCTGCAAAAGGAGGCCCGGGCCATCCAGGAGGCGGCCGACCGGCTCAGCGGGACTTTTGTCGACGCCGTCCACCTCTTGATGCGCTGCCGGGGGCGGGTGGCCGTCACGGGCATGGGCAAGGCCGGCCTGATCGGCGACAAGATCCAGGCCACCCTCTCCAGCACGGGCACGGCCGCCTACTTCCTGCACCCCGTCGAGGCCCTGCACGGCGACCTGGGCATGATCCGGGCCGACGACGTGGTCATCTCCCTCTCCCGCAGCGGCGAGACGCAGGAGTTGATCCAACTGCTGCCCTCGCTCAAGAAGGTCGGCTGCACCGTCATCCTGGTGACGGCCCGGCCTCGATCGCGATGCGCCCGCCTGGCCGACCTGGTGCTGGACATCGGCGACGTCCCCGAGGCCTGCCCGCTGGGCCTGGCCCCCAGCTCGTCCACCGCCGCCATGCTGGCCGTCGGCGACGCCCTGGCCCTGACCGTCATGGAACTCAAGGACGTCCAGCCGGACCAGTACGCCGCCTTTCACCCCGGCGGCGCCCTGGGGCGGTCGCTGATGAAGGCCGGCGAGATCATGCGCACCGGACCCGACTGCCCCATCGTCCAGCTCGACGGAACGTTGCAGGATTACTACGAGGCCATCGAAGCGGCGCCGCAGCGAGCGGGAGCCGCCGTCATCGTCGATGCGGACGGCCGATTGCAGGGCATCTTCACACACGGCGACCTGGCCCGGTTGCGACCAACCGGCGAGCCCCACCGGATCAGGATCGCCGACATCATGACCTCGCCCTGCAAGTCGGCCCGGGTGACCGACCGCGTCGCCGACGCCCTGCAGGTGATGCGAACACCGCGTATCGACGAGCTGCCGGTCATCGACGACGCCGACCGCGCCGTCGGCATGATCGACATCCAGGACCTGATCGCCTCGGGCTTCAGCGCCTTCGACGACCAGTAGGCCGACCCGGCAGCCGGCAAAGAAGTGATGGCAAAGCCGCGCCCGGTGGCCGATAGCTGAAAGCTGATGGCTGAAAGCTGATAGCTGAAAGCCGATGGCTGAAAGCTGATGGCTGAAAGCTGATAGCTGAGTGCTGATAGCTAAGAGCTAAACAAGGACCCGAAGCTTGCGACTCTCCATCGTCATTCCCGTTTACAACGAAGTGGACACCATCGAGAAGATCCTCGAGCGCGTCGTGGCGGTGAAACTCCCACTCGAGCGCGAGATCATCCTGGTGGACGACGGAAGCAGCGACGGAACGCGCGACCTGTACCCCGCGATCGAGGCCGCCGCCGCCAACTGGGACGGCGCGGTCCTCAAGGTCAAGCTGGCCGACCGCAACCGAGGGAAGGGCGCCGCCCTGCGGCTGGGTTTCGAGCTGGCCGGCGGGGACATCATTCTCGTTCAGGACGCCGACCTGGAATACGACCCGGCCGACTATCCGCGGCTGCTGGCCCCCATCCTCGACGGCAAGGCCGACGTCGTCTACGGCTCCCGCTTCGTGGGCGGCGAGGCCCACCGTGTGCTCTACTTCTGGCACATGATCGGCAACCGCATGCTCACCCTGCTGTCCAACATGATGACCAACCTGAACCTGACCGACATGGAGACCTGTTACAAAGTCTTCCGGGCCGAGGTCATCAAGCCGCTCAAGCTCCGCAGCGACACCTTCACCATCGAGCCCGAAATGACCGCCAAGGTGGCCCGGGGCCGCTGGCGAATCTTCGAGGTGGGCATCAGCTACGCCGGCCGAACCTACGAAGAGGGCAAGAAGATCGGCTGGAAAGACGCCCTCCGGGCCTTTTGCGCCATCATCCGCTTCCGGCTTTCCGATTGAACTCCGTTCGTGGCGACGCGTCGTCGCCACACCTGAAGGAACCGCAAGGCAGCAGGTGTGGACGCGCCCGGCCCGCCGCCCGCCGCCCTGAATCGTCCAGGTCTATCGGCGGTCCCATTCCCCCGAAGCCGGCCGGCGCTGTAGAATGGAGTAACGCCTGTCTCTCTCGGAGCGATTGCGATGCCACTGGGCGGCTTCCTGACGGCGGTCGCAGCTCTTGCTTTGCTCTCCGGTCCCAAGGACGTGCTCGGACCGCAGCGCCGAATCTTCACCTACTACAAGGCCGAACAAGCCCGCCAACTGGCCCGCAAGGAGTGCCGGCCGCTAGTCATTCACTTCGTGCCCGACTCGCAGCTCGGGGCCGAGCAACTCCACTCGTTCTACAACGATGAGGACGGCATTCCCGACGACGTGCTCGAGCGCGTGGTCATCGTCGCGGTGCCCAGAGAGAAATACGCCGGCTTCGCCCGAAAGCTCGGCGTCACCGAGGCCGGAGGCTACCGCACCGTCTCCGCCTTCGACCTGACCACCTTCGACGAGCAGGCCGTGCCCACCTACCGCTCGGGCTTCATCTGAGGCCGCCCACGCACGTGGGACCTGCGGCCGGCGGTCGCGAACAAGTACCTGGACGATGTGATCACGAACTTCGAGGAGTACGCGGCCAAGACCTACCTGCCCGCACTCGGCGCCCACGACACCGACGAAGCCACGCTGCTGGCCGCCGTGCGATACGTGCTCACCCGTGATATCGGCGGCCACGAGTCGCGGTTGCGCGAGCTGCTCACCACACGGTTCCGCACACAGACCGGCCGCGACATTGCCGCCTCGTGCGTGGATGCCCTGATCACGCTGACCGACGATCCCGTTGCCAACGCCCGCTTCCTGTCTCTGGCCGCCACCGCCAAAGACCCCCCACCGTCAGCCAAGCTCTGCGAGGACGGCCTGCAGCGCCTGGGCCCGGTGGCTAACGAGGCCCTGCTCATCGAGCTGGCCCGGACGGACGATCCGGACCGAATCCGCAAGCTGGCCCGCCTCTTGACGCGCGTTTCAGGAGTGCGCCCCCCGGCCCCCCTACCGACCTGGCTCCGATCCGACCGCCCGCAACGCCAGCAAGCCATCCACAACTGGCGATCCCGCATAACCGAAGCCGGCGCCCTCCCCGCCCCGCCTCCAACCACGCAACCAGCTTCCCAGCCCGCCACCGTACCGGCATCCCAACCCGCCGTCACACCAGCGTCCCAACCAGCCGCCCCGCGCTAGGCTCGGCGTTCACGCGGGGTTGATCGCCCGACGCCCCGCGTTCCCAATTCCGGTTCACCGGAACTCTCGTTGCCCAGGGCGAAGCCACGTAGGTCGGGTCCTCAGACCCGACACGCTGCAGCTTCCGCCCCGGGACGGGGCGGAGGCGTGTAGCCGCGGGTGGAGCGAGCCCGCCGGAAGGCGGGCGCAGCGCAACCCGTGGAAAGAGTGTTCGTCTAAGAACCCCGTCCCGGAGGGCCGGAGGAATGCAGCCGCGGGTGGAGCACGGTTAGCATGGGCGGAGCCCACCGGCCGACAGACGCGCGAAGGGCAACCCGTGGAAACCGTTACGATCAATCGAACACATACCGCTCGACAAACTCCACGCCGTGGGCCCGCAGCAGCCGTAGAAGCTCGGACTTGAAGTCCTCCTTCTTGTGATGCTCGGCCTGCCCTGCGATGTACTCTTTGACGGCCTCTTCCTGCGACTTGCTGACCGAGAACGCCGAATACCCCTCTTGCCACGCGAACGCACCGAGCCCGGGAAACGTGTCGTGGACCCACTTCGACGATCGGGCTTTGACGGTCCGCATCAGGACCGACACGCTCTCGTCGGTCCGCCAGCGCAGGTACATGTGGACGTGATCCTCGACGCCGCCGATCTCGTACAGCACACCCTTCTGCGCCCGAACCAGCCCGCCGATGTACGGATACAGGCGGTCAGCCACGTCGCGAGTGATCCACGACCGGCGTTGCCGGGTCGAGAAGACCACGTGCAACAGAATCTGAGAGTACGTCCCGGGCACGGCTCCTCCTTCGCCCCTCCCGGGGCGAAAAGAGAAGAAGAAACAGAAGAGGAAGACGAGAGCACTCGACTACCACGGGTTCCGCGACGGGCCGCTCCGCGGCCGCGCCGCTCCACCCGCGGCTACACCCCCTCGCCCTGCCGGGGCGAAGACACGCCGATCCCCTCCCATCGCTGCCAATTCCTCTGCTGAAGGTCTCGCCCGGGGTACTTCTCTTTGAGACGCTCCAAAACCGCTTGCTCGTCGGTGCGATCCATTTCGAAGTCGGCGACGAGGTCGTCACTGCGGCTCTCCATCGTGTCCTTATCGTGCAGAGCGTTGTGCTGCGCGAGAAAGCACGCCAATCGACTCCGACGCACGCGGGCAAGACGGCGCCCATAGTCGTTTAGGTAGAGCGCGACACATTCGCGATCCCACAGGATGGCGCCGTCCAGGACCGGATGTCTGTGGAACGCACTATCAGAGAAGTAGAGGCAACGGCGCCTTCGGCATCCGCCGTCCGCTCCGCAGTCGCTGATGGCGCCTACCCCGTAAAGCGTGCCGATCATCTGTTCGGACATGAAGCAAGCGTCGTACTCGCTCCTCGCGATCAGTGCGACCAACCAAAGCGCATCCGCGTATTCCCGTGCCGTGCTTTCTACCTGCCTGATCGCATGACGAATCCCCTTCGCCACGTTATCGCGGTAAACATGGAGGTGAACGCGTTCGTGGATGTCGCCCTTTCTCAGGGTCTCGTTAATCGTCGCATCATCGTAAAAAGCCTTTACTTCGATGAGGTAGTTCTCGTGCCCATCCTCAGCCCAAAGGTCGCAGCGCTTGCAGCCCCGGCTGTTACCTTCTCGAATGCGTTCTGGGCCGAGCCCCGCCTCCCGCAAGAACCTGGAGACATCCGCTATGTCTCGTTCGTCTCCCACGTCCGGTCTCCGACAAAATCTCACCCGACCTTATTCGCCAGCTCTTCGCCCAGAATCTCCCGAACCGTCAGCGCCACGATCACCTTGCCACTCTTGCGGAACAAGCGGTCGATCTCCGGCGAAACGTTGGAGGTGTAGCCTGGCGCCGTGAAGAAGCCCCTGCCGCGGTCGTCACGTCTCGGGTACGGGGCCCTTGGTCGGCGGTGGCGCCACGGCGCGGCCCGTCCGCGTCGGCTCACGAGGTCGCCTCACTTCCTTTCCGCACAAGATCGTCGACGAATCTATCAAACCCCGGGCTGGTGCCGTACTTGACTACGCCGCAATCGGTTGCGGCATAAGCGACGCGATCACGGAGAGGGCTAGGGAGCGGAGTAGGCGGAGGATCGCAGAACGCCGTGACAGCTTCTCGCGACTCCAAACGGACGGGCCAACTTCTTCCATCTGACAACTCAGGGAAAGCGAAGACGGTGCGCAGGCCGCCGTCGCGCCGCCCAAGGCCTACCTCGGAGATGGTTACCGCAAAAGAGCTGAGGTTCACTACGTGAATCGCGAACTGGTTTGGCGGACGACCGCCGCTTGGATCATACCCTGCCGGCGCAGGGGCTGCTGCGGTTAACACCGTTCCGTCGCGATTGACCCACGCAGCTTTCGGCGTGACCCGCAGCTTCACGCGGTTCTTGCTCAACAAGTCCCAGGTCGTGATGACGCCAAGTCCCGTGCCGATGGCGCCCAACAACGCGCCAATGATCGCAAGCCAGTCCGTCACATTCATTGCCAAGCGCCTTGTCCATTTGAACGCTGACCAACACGCGATGACACCACCTTACGTGCCAACTGCTCTTCGACAGTCTTCCGGACAGTCGGGGCGATGAGCGGCTTACCGGTCTGGCGGAAGGGGTCGCCGATCTCGCTCGAAAGTATCTGCGCAGGCAGAGCGACAAGGCCACGCCCCCGCAAGAGCTGAGCGGGCATCACGGTCAGGGATTCCTGGCGTTGCAGCACGCGTTCGTATCCGTTCGACGGCCCGCACCCGACCTTCGCGACGACCAGTCAACCAGAATAGCGTACGCGCGGCGTCGGGCACCGCAAGCGTGTGGCTGTCGGAACGAAGCGGAGCAAGGCCCGGCTGACAGCCTGGCCCTCGCCTGTGAAACTAGGCAATCTGGAAGCTCTTTGCGGGTAAACCGGCCCGCGGAAGCGTCGTTTCCAACCCGGATTCGACGCCCGAACCCGGCCTGGCGACCGAGAGCGCGCCCCCGAGCCCAACTTGAGCGCCCCGCCCGCCTGCGGACCCTCCGCCTGTGGCCGACGCCACCCCACCTTATCCCTCTCCGCGATCTCGGTGTGCTCTGCGGTGAATCCCCCGCGTCACCGCAAACCGTAGTCGTTCAGCTTGCGGTACAGCGTCCGGGCGCCGATCTTCAGGGCCTTGGCCGTCTTGTCCCGGTTGCCCCCGAACATCTTCAGCGTGTTCATGATGTGCAGCTTCTCGACGTCGGCCATGCTCAGACCCGCCAGGTTCGGAAAACCCACGGGCACGATGTCCGTGCAGCCGCGGACCGGGTCGGGCAGATCCTCGACGCCCAGCGTCGTCCGGTCCGTCTCGACGCACATCTGCTCGACCACGTTGCGCAGCTCCCGCACGTTCCCCCGCCAGGAGTACTGCGTCAGCTTACGCATGGCCTCGGGCGCGATGCCGTCGACCTCGGTATGGTTCTCCGCGTTGCACCGGTCGATGAAATGCTGGACCAGCAAGGGGATGTCCTCGCGCCGCTCGCGCAGCGGTGGAATACGGATGGCCCCGCCGGCGTGCAGTCGGTAGAGCAGGTCCTGCCGGAACTCGCCGATCTCCACCTTGGCCGCCAGGTCCTGATGCGTCGCCGCCACGAAGCGCACGTCCACGTGGTGCACCTCGGTGCTGCCCACCGGCATGACCTCCCCGTTCTCCAGGGCCCGCAGCAGCTTGGCCTGCATGGCCAGGGGCATGTCGCCGATCTCGTCCAGAAACAGCGTGCCGCCGTCGGCCGCCTCCAGCATCCCCTTCCGGCTCGCGTACGCACCGGTGAACGCGCCCTTGACGTGCCCGAACAGCTCGCTGTCCAGAAGCGTCTCGGTAAACGCCGCGCAGTTCGCCACCTTGAACGGCTTGTTCTTCCGCGGCGAATTGGTGTGGATGGCCTGGGCGATGAGTTCCTTGCCCGTGCCCGACTCGCCAAAGATCAGCACGGTGCTCTTGGTGCGGGCCAGCCTGCGGACCCGCTTGATCTCCCGGGCCAGCGCCTGGCTGGTCCCGATGATCCCCTCGAAGCTGAAGGCCTGGTCGACCTGCTGGCGCAGCTCGCGGTTCTGCCGGGCCGTGATCGCCTGCCGCCCCGCACGATCCACCTTGTCGCGCAGCACGTCGATGTCGATGGGCTTGATCAGGTAATCGTAGGCCCGGTCGGGGTTGTCGCGGCTGAGGGCGTCACGGGCCAGTTGCTCGCTGCCGTAGGCCGTGATCAGGATGACCTCGCACTCGGGCACCTCCCGCTTGGCCGCCCGAAGCACGTCCATGCCGTCCAGACCGCCCCCCAGCCGGTAGTCGGTGATGACCACGTCCGGCGGGCGCTGCTTCATGCTCTCCACCGCTTCGGCACCCGTCGGCACCACCCGGCAGATGTGGTTCGAGCGTTTGAGCCCCTCGGCCATGGCCTCGCCGTGGGCCGTCTCGTCTTCCACAATCAGGACAAAGGCCGACTCGTCCATCGCGGTTCTATCTTATCTGCTTCCGGCGACGTGTCACGGTGATCCGGCCGGTTTTCACCGCTGCGGAGCGTCACCGCCGGCCAGCGGCAGGTGGATCGTGAAGCACGTCCCCCGGCCCGGCTCGGAGTGCAGGTCGATGCCCCCGCCGTGCTCGGTGATGATGCGTTGCGTCGTGGACAGCCCCAGCCCGGTGCCGGCGCCCTTGGTCGAGTAGAAGGGTTGAAAGACCCTGTCCACCGCCTCGGGCGGCACGCCGGGCCCGGTGTCGGACACCTCGACGTCGGCGGTCCCGCGTTGACCTCTGCGCGTGCGGATCATGATCTCGCCGCCGTCCGGCATCGCCTCCTGGGCGTTGATCAACACGTTGAGCAGGGCCTGTTCGATCATGCGCTCATCCAGCATGCATTCGAGCGGCTCGGGGGCCCAAACCGCGTGCAGACGGACGCCGGCCGCGTCCGCCTGCGGGGAGAAGAACTCGGCCAGGTGCTCCACCGTCTGGTTCAGGTCCACCCGACGGGCGTCCAGCCGCACGGCGCCGGCCAGTTTCAGGAATTCGTCCAGCAGGTGCTTCAGTCGCTCGGCCTCGTGACGGATGGCCTCGACTTTCAGCAGGCTCCGCCGCCCGACGTCCTGTTGATCGTCCTCCAACTCCCTGAGGTTCTCGGCCAGAAGTTGCAGGTTGACCATCAAAGTGGAGAGGGGATTGCGCAGCTCGTGGGCCAGACCGCCCGCCATCTGGGAGAGTTGGGCCACGCGCGGATCGGGACCGGCCCGCGCTTCACCGCGGCGGCGGTTCCGATACACGAATACCAACGTGGCCAGGACCAATCCGATTATCAGGCCGCCTATGGCCGGACCGATCATCGGCAAGGGGTCCTCGCAGACGGGGGCGACGGGCGGTCACCCCGCCCGTGCCTCGCATGATCTCGAACGATTCGGAAAACGGCTACCAGCAGCCGCGCTCCCGCGGTCAGTGCGCCTCGGCCATCGCGCCCTTGCGCTCCTCCAGCATGGCCGCCTTGCGCGACAGCTTCACGCGACCCTGCTCGTCGATGAGGATCACCTTGACCTTCATCTGGTCGCCGATCTTGCAGACGTCATTGACCGACTTGACGTAGTCCGTATCCAGCTCGCTGATGTGGCAGAGCCCGTCCTGACCGGGGAAGATCTCGATGAAGGCCCCGAAGTCCTTCACGCTGCTCACCCGGCCCTCGTAGATCTTGCCCAGCTGAACCTCCTGAGCCACCGCCTCGACCATCTCCCGGGCCCGCTCGGCACCGGCCATGTCCACACAGGCGATGTTGATCGTGCCGTCGTCGTCGATCTCGACCCTGGCGCCGGTCTCGGCCTCGATGCCCTTGATGCCCTTGCCGCCCGGTCCGATGACCTTGCCGATCTTCTCCGGGTTGATCTTGATGGTGATCAGCCGCGGTGCGTAGGGGCTGATCTCGGCTCGCGGCCGGTCCAGCGTCTTCAGCATGTCCCGCAGGATGCTCAGGCGACACTTGTGAGCCAACTCCAGGGCGCCGGTTATCTGCTCCATGGTCAGTCCGCGGGCCTTGAGGTCCAGTTGAACCCCGGTGATGCCGCGCTGCGAGCCGGCCACCTTGAAGTCCATGTCCCCGAAGTGATCCTCCTCGCCCAGGATGTCGGCCAGCAGCACGTGCCGCTTGTCGTCGTGCACCATGCCGATGGAGATCCCCGCAATCGGGTGGACGATGGGCACACCCGCGTCCATCAGAGCCAGGGTGCCCCCGCACACGCTGGCCATCGAACTCGACCCGTTCGATTCCAGGATGTCCGAGACCAGCCGGATGGTGTACGGAAAATCGTCCGGCGCCGGCAGCACGATCTCCAGGGCCTTCTCCGCCAGAGCTCCGTGCCCGATCTCACGCCGGCTGACGGCCCCGATGCGCCGAACCTCGCCCACCGAGATGGGCGGAAAGTTGTAGTGCAGCATGAACTTCTTGCTGTACTCGTCGATGAGCCCGTCGATGATCTGCTCGTCGCGTCCGGTGCCCAGCGTGGTCGCCACCAGAGCCTGAGTCTCGCCCCGCGTGAAGATGGCCGAGCCGTGAACCCGCGGCAGGACGCCGACCTCACAGGTGATCTGGCGGATATCCTCCGGACCGCGACCGTCCGACCGAACGCCCTCGTTGAGGATGCGCTCCCGAAGCACCTCGCCCTCGATCTCATCCAGGCATCCCCGCACCCGGCCGGCGTCATACGCCGATTCGCCGTTCTGCGGCGTGCAGAGTTCGTCGATCGCCGTCTTGAAAACCTCATCGACGGCCGCCTGACGATCCTGCTTGCCGACGATCCGCTTGGCCTCCCCCAGCGGCGCCTTGACCTTCTGGCGAAGCAGGGCCAGCAGCTCTTCGTCGCCCTCCGGCGGCTCCCAGGTGCACGGCTTGCCCGCCTTGGTCTTCAACTCCTCGATCATCTCGCAGAGGATCTGGATCTGGCTGCGGCCCAGCTCGACCGCTTCGACGATCTTCTCCTCGGACACCTCGCGAGCACCGACCTCGATCATGTTGACCGCGTCCTTGTGACCGACCAACACCATCTCCATGTCGCTGTATTCCAGTTGCGGATGCGTCGGATTCACGACCAGCTCGCCGTCAATCAGACCCAGACGCACCCCCCCCACCGGGCCCTGAAACGGTATGCCCGAGAGGGCCACCGCCGCCGAGGCACCGTTCACCGCCAGCATGTCCGGATCGTTCTGCTGATCCGCCGACAGAACCATGGCCTGGATCAGCAGTTCGTC